>NZ_JBFTLD010000056.1:0-30722 GCF_056396265.1 Allobosea sp. 05T422_2
GCGGAGGCGAGCGCCAATGCGAGCACCGTGAGGACGAGGGTGAGGGTGCGCTCCGGGCCGAAGCGGTCGCTCGCCATTCCACCAGCCTGGTTGCCGATGGCCGAACCGATGCCGGAGACGATCAGGGCGGCGCTGAGCCAGGGGCCGCTGATGCCGGCATGGGTCGCGAGGAAGGGCGCGACATAGGTGTAGAGCGTGAAGGCGCCGGTGGTCCAAAGCGCGGTGGTGCCGAGCGCCAGCAGCACATCGGCGCGGCGAGCGACCTGCAGGCGCTCGCCGAGCGAATTGGCGCCGCGCGGCAGGTCGTCAGGCAGGTTCAGGAGCAGCCCGGCGACGCCAAGGGCGCCAATGAACGCGACCAGGAGGAAGGCGAGATGCCAGCCGCCATAGGAGGTGATGGCGGTGCCGAGCGGGACGCCGAGAATCAGCGAAACCGTCATGCCGCCCGTGACCAGCGCGATAGCCCGGCCACGCCGCTCCGGTAAGACCAGCGCGACCGCGAMCGCGTTGGCCGACGGCATGAAGACGCCGGCCGCGAGCGCCATGGCGATGCGCGCGACCATCAGCCAGGCGAAGCTCGCCGCGAAAGCGGCAAGCAGATTGGCAAGGGCGAAGACGCTGAGCGAGCCGGCGAGGACCATCCGGCGGTCGACGTCGCCCAGCAGGGTGGAAAGGACCGGGGAGCCTAATGCATAGGCGACGGCGAAGATCGAGATCAGCAAGCCGGCCGTATCGATCGAGGTGCCGAAGGCGGCCGCCAGATTCGGCAGGATGCCGGTGATCATCAGGCTTCCCGTGCCGATGACGAAGGCGCCGCCGGCGAGCCAGACGAGACGCGTGTCCATTGGACATTCCTTCAAAATTTCAATGATCGTTGAATTTAAGATCGTGTTCGATCTGCTGTCAATCTTAATTTCAATGAACGTTGAATATTGTCAGGAGTGCCGCAATCTCCTATGTCCGGGGCATGAAGCCGATCTTTCATCCCGACATGGACGGCATTGACGCAGCGACGGTCTTTGGCGCGCTTGCCGATCCGACGCGGCTCGCCATCGTCCTGGCGCTGGCCGACTCCGAGGAGTTCGAGGCGCGCTGCGGAAGTTTTACGGATTTCGCCTCCCCCTCGCTGCTGGCCTATCATTTCGCCAAGCTGCGCGAGGCGGGCATAACCCGGGCCCGGGCGGAGGGCACGTCCCGCTTCATCAGCCTGCGGCGCGGAGAACTCGACGGCCGCTTCCCCGGGCTGCTCGACAGCATCATTGCGACGGCGCGGCGCGATCCGTCGCTTCCCCGGTTTTCCGAAGACAAGCTGCTCGCTCCGTAGGGGGCATCAGCCCATCCCGGTCGAAACCGGCTTGCCAATGTTTCGCATCGCTGTTTATGTTATGTTGTAACATAACATAATGGATGCCGAATGGATTCCCGCCTTCCCGTCACCGTGCTCTCCGGCTTTCTCGGGGCCGGCAAGACCACGCTCCTCAATCACGTCCTCAACAATCGGGAAGGCCGCAAGGTTGCGGTCATCGTCAATGACATGAGCGAGGTGAATATCGACGCCGATCTGGTGCGGGAGGGCGGGGGCAAGCTCTCGCGCACCGACGAGAAGCTGGTCGAGATGAGCAATGGCTGCATCTGCTGCACATTGCGTGATGACCTGCTCGCCGAAGTGCGTCGCCTCGCCGGGGAAGGACGCTTCGACTACCTGCTGATCGAAGGCACCGGCATTGCCGAGCCCTTGCCGATCGCCGCGACCTTCGAGTTTCGCGACGAGGATGGCGCCAGCCTCTCCGATCTCGCGCGGCTCGATACGATGGTGACCGTCGTCGATGCCATCAACCTGATGAAGGATTATGGCTCGCGCGACTTCCTGCGTGAGCGCGGCGAGACGGCGGGCGAGGACGACGAGCGCACCCTGGTCGATCTCCTGGTCGAGCAGATCGAGTTCGCCGATGTCGTCGTCCTGAACAAGGTGTCGGATGTCGCGCCGGAAGAGCGCGATCTGGTGCGCAAGATCATCCGGGCGCTCAATCCCGATGCAAAGCTGGTCGAAACCGATTTCGGGCGTGCTCCGCTCGCAGCGATCCTCGATACGGGCCTGTTCGACCATGAGAAGGCGGAGCAGCATCCGCTCTGGTACAAGGAGCTCCATGGCCGCCGGGATCATGTTCCGGAAACCGAGGAGTATGGCATCTCCTCCTTCGTCTACCGCGCCCGGCGGCCATTCCATCCGGAGCGGTTCAACGCCTTCCTGGCGCGCGACTGGGACGGCCTGATCCGTGCCAAGGGCCATTTCTGGCTGGCGACCCGGCCGGAATGGGTCGGCGAGATGAGCCTTGCTGGCAGCGTCTGCCGAACCGAGGCGATGGAGTTCTGGTGGGCGTCCGTGCCGCGCAGCCGCTGGCCCGACCATCCCGAATGGAACGCAATCCTGAACCGACACTGGCATTCGGTCTGGGGCGACCGGCGGCAGGAGCTGGTCTTCATTGGCTCGGGCATGGACCAGCAGGCCATCACCAGCGCGCTCGACGCCTGCCTGCTCGGCGAGACGCCGACCATCAGCTTCAAACCGGAACGCTACCGCGACCTGCCTGACCCATTTCCGGTCTGGCGCCGGGCCGCTGCGGCCTGAGAGATCCGGTCCGCATACCGGCGGACCTTTGCCCTTCGTTCACAGGAGACAACGATGCGTTTTCAGTTCGCAGCGGGAGCTGCGCTTACCCTTGTTCTCGCCGCAGCTGCGGCCTCTGCCCATGATCACGCCACCTTGCGTGGCCGGCTCGTCTTTGCAGATCACGAGAAGCCGGTCGTGCGCGTGCTCGACCTCGACTCCGGCGAGGTGACGCATAGCTTCGATGTGCCGAAACCCAACCCGTCCTTCGCCAGCGCCGAGGGCGGCCGTTTCATCGTCATCAAGACAGGCGACGAGGTTGGCACCATCCGCTTCCTCGATAGCGGACTGCGCTATGAATCTCATGGCGATCACGTCGATGTCGACAAGGGGCCGGTCAGGCTGCTCGACTTCGCCGTGAAGGGCGACCGCCCGGCCCATGTCGTTTCCAGGCATGGGCAGATTGCGCTGTTCTTCGACGGAGACAGGCCCTGGGAGCGCAAGAGCGAGCCGAAGGCGGTGCTGGTCGATCTCAAGAGCCTGGATGGCAAGTCTCCCGTCAGCAAGATATGGCCAAGCCCGGCGCCGCAGCACGGCATTGCCATTCCGCTCGGGCGCCGGCAGTGGCTGATGTCGGTGCCGAATGCGATCTACGCCAAGGGCGAGGACCGCAGCGCCTCGTCTCGGCCGGACGGCTTTGAAATCCTCGAGCGCGGCAAGGGCTGGAAGCGGGTCGCAAGCTTCAACGATCCTGCACGCACTGACGCCTCCTGCAAGCTCTTCCACGGTTATGCCGAGAGCAAGGGGCGCCACGTCTTCGGCTGCAATGACGGGGTGGATGGCGGCGTTCTCGTCCTCGCCCGGGATACGTCCGGGCGCTGGACTGCGCGCAAGATCGCCTATCCCGACGAGCGGCGCGTCAGTGCCATCAAGGCGCGCACGGGCGCGCGCTATGCCGTCGCCAATTACGGGCTGAAGGGGCCATACAATGCGCTTCTGCGGATCGACCCTGCCGCAACCTTGCTCTCGGTCGCGGATGTCCTGCCGGTGCCAGGCGGTCAGCCAGCCTGCCAGTTCGATCTCGACGCTGGTGGCGACCGCCTGGCGAACCTCACACCGGACGGCAAGCTCCGCGTCTATGAAATCGCGCCGGCCTGGCGAGAACTCGCCAGCTTCGACGCGGTACCCGCCTTCGATTGCCAGTACGGCGCGAAATCGCCGACGCCGAGCCTGGGCATCGTCGGGAACAGCGCCTTCGTCAGCGATCCCACGAGCGGTCGTATCAGGGAGTTTCATTTGGATACGCTGAAGCAGGGGCTCGACATGCCGGTCGGCGGGATGCCCGCCAATCTCGCCGGCGGTGGCGATGCCGGCTGAAGGGCTGCGCGGAGCGTTCCGGTCGGAATTCCGGAAGCCATCACGGCACACCGCGATCTGATGACTTCCGGACCTGCGCCGCCTCGCGCCTTGCCTGGGCTGCCTTGATTGAGTGTGCCATGCGGGGCTTGCGCGGGCCTTCACGCGAGCCGGTACTGGCCAGCAGGAAAATGCTGTAGAGGGCGGGGATGCCTCTCTCTCGTCTTCCCCGTCAGTCGCGCCAGATCGTGGCCTATGTTTTCTCCGGTGGCGTGACGGCGGTGGCGCATTATGCGCTGCTGATCGGACTGGTCGAGCTTGGCGGGGTCGCCCCGGTGCCGGCTACGCTTGCCGGTTTCACGCTCGGCGCGGTCGTGTCCTATACGCTGAATCGCTGGCTGACCTTTGACGCTACGCACAGCCACGCCCAAGCGACCTGGCGCTTTGCGCTGATCGCAGCGGGCGGCTTCGTGCTGACCGGCATCCTGATGCATATCTTCGTGACGCGGGCTGGCCTACCCTATCTGCCGATGCAGATCGTCACGACGCTGCTCGTGATGGTGTTCTCCTTCCTCGGCCATAAATTCTTCTCCTTCGCGGATCGCGAAGGCGTCTAAAGCATCGGCCCGAAATGTGGATTGCGGTTTTCGGGAAGGCCRATGCAAACACAAAGGGTTAGATCATCTGTCCGGATACGATTTCCGGGCCGATGATCTAGTGGCGGCTTAGCCCGGATTGCGGGCGCGGAAGGTCATGCGGTGGGGGTTGTGGCCGAAGTTCGGCTGGCGCTCGATCTCGTCGAACCCGCCCTCTCGGATCAAAGTGACGATGGCGGTATCGCTATAGGTCGAGAGCCCGTACTCGGCGCGCAGCTTCCGGTAGTCGGAGAACGCGGTGCGTACGAGCCCGCCGAGCGCGGCAATCAGGAAGCCGCCGCGCCAGGCGAAGGAGAGCAGTTGCGTGGCGTCGGTCAGCGCGCTGACATCGGGTGGAATCACGTCGGCGATGACGAGATGTCCGCCGGGCTTCAGCTTGCGCCGCCAGAGCAGGAGCAACTGCGCCAGCTCCTCGCGGTCGAGATACTGGATCAGCGAGTTGGCGACGACGAGATCGAGCGCGCCGTCGTCCAGTGCCTCGATCTCCTCCGGCGAGACGACGGTGATCGCCGGGATCGCGCCAAAGGTCGCGCGCAGCTTTTCACGCACGCTCGGGGCGGCCTCGCAGAGATAGAGCCTGGCGCAGGCTGCGGCGACGCGATCGGCGGCGAGGGCTTCGCCACAACCGTGATCCAGTACGACCGCCTCGGGCGAGGGGATATGGCGAATCAGGTCKGTGGCGATCTGGCGGTAATGCAGCAGCTTGTGACGGGGCGAGACATAGATCGCGTGCTCGCTGTTCCAGAAATCGCGCCAGGACATCGTCTCGCCGTCATCCGCTCAGTGACGGACACACGGGCGCCCGTTTCGGCCTCAGGACTACGCTGTCGCTGCGGGTATCGGCAACCGCCGATATGGAGTTCGCGCAACACCTCGCCAGTTCCGCATCCTTCTGCCGGCTCGGCATTTCCCTGCGCCGACCGCTCGGCTTAAGGTCGCGCAAGGCTGGGAGGCTTGCATGCTGCTGTTGCCGCGACTTCTGAAACGCTTCGTCAGGCAAGGACGCCTGACGGTGATCACCCCGGACGACAAGCGCCATGTCTTCGGGCCGGGCCCAGGGGCGATCCTGTTCGCAGGTCAGAACAAGACGGCGCCGGCTGTCACCGTGCGCTTCTCGGACGACAAGATCGAGCGGGAGATCTTTCTGAATCCCGAACTGGCCCTGGCCGAAGGCTACATGGACGGGCGGGTGAATTTCGAGGACGGCTCGACGATCCATGACCTGCTCAGCCTGTTCTGGCTGCAGCGCAAGGAGATGCGCAAGCATCCGCTGCAAAAGGCGATCCGCAACATCCGCTTTCGCATCCGGCGCTTCCGCATGCACAACCCGCTCGGCGTGGCCGGCAAGAAGGTCAAGCACCACTACGATATCCCGACCGATTTCTACCGGCTCTGGCTCGACGAGACGATGACCTATTCCTGTGCCTATTGGCATAGTCCGGAGGTCGGGCTCGAAGCCGCGCAGAAGGCAAAACTCCGCCATATCGCGGCCAAGCTGAAGATCGAACCCGGCATGACGGTTCTGGATATCGGTTCGGGCTGGGGCGAGCTCGCGATCTATCTCGCCAAGGCCTGTGGGGCCAAGGTGACCGGGCTGAATGTCTCGCCCGACCAGATGGCGGCGGCGCAGAAGCGGGCCGAAGCGGCCGGGGTCGGCGGCAGCGTCACTTTCATCAACAAGGACTATCGCGAACTGACCGGCAGCTTCGACCGCGTCGTCTCGGTCGGCATGATGGAGCATGTCGGCGTTGCGCATTATCTCGAATATTTCGAGAAGATCCGCGATCTTCTGACGCCGGACGGGATTGCGTTGGTGCACTGTATCGGCCGGGTCGGCCCTCCGGGCTTCACTGGACCGTTCTTCGACAAATACATCTTCCCGGGCGGGTACGCCCCAGCGATGTCGGAGGTATTCGCCGCGGTCGAGCAGACAGGGCTCTGGTCGTCGGACTGCGAGTTCTGGCGCCGGCATTACCACTGGACGCTGGCTGCCTGGCGACAGCGGTTTCTCGCCAAGCGCGAGGAGGTCGTCGGTATGATGGGCGAGCGTTTCGCGCGGATGTGGGAGTTCTACCTCTCGGCCTGCGAGATCTCGTTCGATATCGGGGGAGACATGGTTTTCCAGCTCCTGCTAGGGCCGCACAAGAGCGCTGTGCCGGTGATCCGCGACTACATCACCGAGAACGAGAAGGCTTTGGAGGCGCAGGGTTTCTGAGGCGGGCGACATGCCGTTCCGTAGGGCCTCGGATACGGGTTGGAACATCTCCGCCGGCGCTCAGGCATGGATCCCGGCTCTTCCCAACGGGCTGGCCGCGGTGAGTTCGCATCGTGCCTCGGCCGGCGCTCGTTGGGCTAGCGCCTCAAGCGTCGGTGGCTTGCGTGAAATCTAGCGCCAGAAGCGCTTCGTCATAGAACTGGCCGTTGACGTACAACGCCTTGGACTCGATGCCATAGGGGGCAAAGCCAAGCCGGGCGTAGAGCGAGTGCGCGGCACGGTTCGTCGTCACGACACAAGCTTGGAGCACCAGGACGTGGCGGGCGGCGTGTCCGATGACGGCATCGACGAGGGCGCGGCCGACGCCGTCCCCGCGCCAGCCGGCCACGACATAGACGCCCCAGAGCACGCCCTTGTGGCGCGACTTGGCGGAGGTCGTTGCACGGAAGCCAGCGATCCCGATCAGGTCACCGCTGTCGGAGAAGGCCCCGAAGACCCTGTTGGGTTCCTCGGCCGAGAGGCGCGAGCGGAAGAAGCTGTCCGGTTGGGCGGCCTCTTCGGCGTGGCTCGCGCCGAAGGCTTCCGGCGTGTCGGAAAGCGCAACCAAGCGCAGCGCGCGGAGTGCGACCCAGTCTTCCCCCACCAATGGTCGTACGCGAACGCCAGCGGCAGACGGAGATGATTGAATGGCACTGGGCTGATCACTGGTCATACGCATCCTCGCGGGGCAGGCGAGGAACAGTATCGCAGCGGGCGCCCGTGGGGGAAGCTGGTGCTCTCAGCGCTTCAGATTGACAATCACGACACCGCCCAGCGCCATGACCCCACCGAGGATGCCGAGTGCAGTCGGAGCCTCGCCGAGCCAGAGAAAGCCCATCAAGGTCGCGACCGGTGGCACGCAATACATGAAGTTCGAGGCGCGGCCCGCAGGCAGCCGCGCGAGCATCATCGTCCAGGTCGCATAGGCGAGCAGGCTTGGCACAATCCCGAGATAGACGACGGCAAAGAGAGCTTCGCTCGACGCAGAGGCCGACTGGCTGACGGCATGCGGGAGGAACGGGGAGAGGGCCAGTGCACCCACGACCATGTTCCAGGCCGAGACGGTGAGCGCCTTGTGCCGGGCGAAAAGCGGCTTCTGGACGACGGCGGTGACCGATTGGCAGAGTGCAGCGCCAAGGATGAAGAGGACGCCGGTGCTGAGCTCGATGCCCTGGCCTTCGCCTAATGCGATCAGGCCAATGCCGGCGAAGGAGATCGCGGTGCCGAGCCAGGCGAGTGGCCCGAAGCGTTCGCCGAGGATCAGCATCGCCAATCCGGCGGTGATGATCGGATTGACGTTGATGATGAAGCTCGCGGCGCCGGCAGAGACCGTCTTCTCGCCGAAATTCAGCAGGGTCGTGTAGAGCGCGACATGAACCAACCCACCAAGAAGGAAGCGCCAGCCATCGGACCAGCCGGGCAGGGCAGGGCGCATAATGGCGAGAAAGTTCGCGCTCGGGACGGCCGCGATCGCGAAACGAGCGGCGCCGAGCTCGATCGGCCCTAACGCCGTCAGCCCGGCCCGGATCGCGGGAAAGGCGGAAGCCCAGGCGATCACGGTAAAGGCGACKACGGCGACGGTGGCCGGATCGAGGCTGCGCGGCGTGGAGACGGCTGGGTTGAGCGAGTTCATGTCGAGCCTCGGTGGTCAGGGGTCGACACGTGATAGATACCCGGGCAAGCTGATTGACAAACGAGTAATTCGAGCATGATCTGTGAGCATGGATCACAGCTCCGGATTACCCCCGCTCGACACTCTGCGTGCCTTCGAGGCGGCGGCCCGCTCGGGAAGCTTCTCGGCGGCGGCCGAGACGCTCAACCTGACCCATGGCGCGATCAGTCGGCAGGTGGCCAAGCTCGAGCATTGGCTCGGCACCCGGCTCTTCGCCCGGCAGGCGCGCGGCGTCGCGCTGACGCCAGAGGGCCAGCGACTGATGCAGCGCACGCAGGAGGCCTTCGCGCTGATCGCGGACACATCGGATCGCTGGACCGAGCCGCGCGGTGCCGCGGTCGTGCGCTTCAGCGCGATTCCTTCAGTGTGCAGCCTGTGGCTGATGCCCCGCATGAAATGGCTCGAGAGCGGCGATCCCGATCTGCGCATCGTGCTTCAGGTCGACCATCGCCGGGTCGATCTGGAGAGTGAGGGCATCGACCTCGCCATTCGCTGTGGACGCGGCGGGGCGCCGGGGCGGGTCTCGGTCCAGCTTTTCGAGGAATGGTGTTTTCCAATCRCTTCGCCGGAGCTTGTGCGGAGCATCGGTGCCGGCAAGGCCGCGCGGCTGCTCGACCAGCCGCTGATCCATGATTCCGATGCATCCGGCTGGCGGGCCTGGTTTGCGGCGCAGGGGCTGGATTACCGACCCCGTCCGCAGGATCGACGTTTCGAGGATTACAATCTCGTGCTCGATGCCGCCGCCTGCGGGCTGGGTGTGGCGCTTGCCCGTCCACCGCTGGCGCAGGCGCAGATCGAGGTAGGGCGCGTGGTGGCTGTTGATCCACGCACTGCGCTCAATCCGGTTTCCTACTGGCTCGACCGTCCGATCGGGCAGCCACGCCCCGCAGCCGCTGCACTGGCGACGCGGATCGCGCAAGAAGCGGGCTTGTCTGCGGCACGGCTGACTGCCTTCTTGAAAACGGAAGCAAAGGCAGCTTAGCGCGCCCGGCGTGACGCATCTGTATGCTGCGAAGGCGGTCGCGGGCATCCCAACGATGGGCCATTCCGCGGAAGGGGCGAGATCCGGTCTCGACCCATGCCTGCTTCGGCAGATCTACCCCTTGATGCGGGATCGAATCCGAACTCGGTTCAGTTGGCGATCTTGCGATCGACCAATTGGTAGAAGTCATCCTTGGCGGGATCCGCAGCCAGTTCCGTGGCCAATGGGTCGGAAGGGACGCGCAGGCCGCCCAGATTGACATGAAATGCGCGGGCGAACCTCTCATCTGAAAAACAGATCCGGATCGCCCCGTTGTCGCGCGGCACCGAGACGGCACGATAGGGAATTTCCCACTGGCTGAGCCACGCATCCATGGCATGGAGCCTGGACAGGAAATCGTCGCCCTCAACAGCGATCAGCACTTGATGTGCCCATGATCGCGTGCGTTCGCTTCCTCTACGTTCCATCGCAATGCTCCGGATCGTTCTCTCACGACAGCAGTTGGGAGCTTTTCAGCCGTGAGTTGTGTTGGATAGTAGGATATTGAGATAGGAGCAATGCAAAAAGAGCAAGTTGCTATTTGAACTGGGCGCATTTCCGCCGCGATGTCGTAAGGGAAAACCGCGACGTCGACTGAGAGCGCATAGGCGGATCGGCTCGCAGCAAGCCTCTCCGCCCTCGGTGATCACCTCGCGCTATGGCGTGGTATTCCGACTTCGCCGCGCTGCGACGCCCGCGCCATTTCGAAGCTATCGGCGATCCGGCGTGCCCGTATGATGAAGGCCTGGGCGATGGCAGGCGGACAGAGTTCCTGCGCTGTCGCCTCGAAAAGTTCGAGCCAGCGGTCGAAATGCCTGCCTTCCAGCGGCAGGATCAGGTGCGGTCGCATCGGCCGGCCGCCATAACGACCGGTGCGCAGCATCACGCTGCTCCAGAACTCGCTGATCTTGCCGATATGGTCATCCCAATCATCGACGGCGGCCTCGAATACCGGTCCGATCACGTCGTCCAGCCGCGCCCGACTGTAGAATGTGCGGACGAGCAGGCCGATTGTCGCCTCGTCGAGGTCGGGATGGGCGGTGGCCGGATCGGCAAGCGGATTGTCGGTCATTGTCTTCCTGCGGTCCAGCCGCCGCTGCGCGTCAGGATGTGCTGGCGGCTTGCGGCGAGATCTATGCGGCGTGGTCGATTGTTCAAGCTCACCTGCCATGCCTCGTCACTTGCCATGTCCAATCACCGGCCATGCCTGGACACTGGCCTCGGCTGCGGATCTCCGAGACAGGGTCTGCGCGGGCCGGGCGAGGTGATCGTCTTCCAGCAACTGCCGCATCTCCTCGGCAAGGGCAAAGAACCYGTCGCGGACTGCCCTGGCATGTGGATTGGCGCGCTCGATCGCCATGAAGACGTTCGGCGCATCATGCCGGACCATATCGGTCGCCTGCATCAGGAGATCGAAGCTGGCCGTCGTCATGCGGTGCGGCAGCGGCTCCATCCGCACCAGGATCTTGGCAATCAGATGTGTCAGGCCCTGAACCATGGCTGTTTCGCGGTCATGTGCGTCGGGCGTGGTCATGATCACCCTCAATCCGAGCACCTTGCGCAGGAAGGCGGCGACGCGCGGACCGCTGTGCCCGCGGACCGGGCACAGCGCAATCTTCAGTCCCTTGATGCCGTGACGTGCGCTTTGCGGACCAAACAGCGGGTGAGTGCCGAGAATGTCGACGTCTTCCGGCAGGTCGGCCTGCATGGCGCGCGCCGGGCCAATCTTGACCGAACCGACATCCAGCACCAGCGCGCCCGCCCGCAGATGCGGCCGAAGGGCCGCAATCGCGGTCTGGATCCGATCGACCGGCACGGCGAGGATCACGACATCGCAGGCGCCGACTGTCTTCACATTCGATGGAACGAGGCCCTTGCCCGCTCTGTCGGCATCGGGCGGCCGCTCGGGATCGCAGACGAAGAGCGGAAAATGTGGCTGGAGATGACGAGCCATGAGTCGGCCGAACGCGCCAAAGCCCATGATGCCGATAGACGAGACGGTTTTGCGGGAGGAGTGCATCGCGTTTTTCCTAATGGAGGCCGCGATGCCGGGTGACTGCCTGAATTCAACCGCCAGCGCGGCGGTTGAACATGGGAATGCCACCGCCTTATGAGGACGGGGCGTAATAGTTCCGCGCGAGGAGGCAGGACATGGTCATGGCGCGCTTAAACCGCGGGCCGGTCGGCCTGTCAACTCAGAGCCTGGGGGAATAGTCGGTCAGCACCATCAGGCGATCCTCGATGGCGCCGACGAGGTCGCCATGCTCGATCGCGGTGACGCGTTTGATCTCGGTCCATTCGGGATCGGCCATGAAGCTCGCCCAGCGCGCTGCCYTGGTCTCGGCGTCGGGCCAGGCAAGGATATAGGCGAATTCCGTTCGCGTTGCGCTCCGGGTTTCCCACATCCCCACGATCTCGAAGCCGTGGCGCGCCATGATGCGCGCCGCGTGGTCGCGGAAGCGCGCATGGAAAGCCGCCTTGTTGCGTTCGAAGATCTCGTAGATGCGCAACTGGTGGAGCATCGCGTCGCCTCAGGCTGCGGCCTTGGCCTTTTCGGTTTCCATCAACTCCACGAAGCGGGCGAAGAGATAATGGCTGTCCTGCGGCCCGGGGGAGGCTTCTGGATGGTGCTGGACGCTGAAGGCCGGCCGATCGTCGAGGGCGATGCCGCAGTTCGAGCCGTCGAAGAGCGAGACATGCGTCTCCTTCGCATTGGCCGGAAGCGTCGTGGGGTCGACGGCAAAGCCGTGGTTCATCGAGACGATCTCGACCTTGCCGGTGGTCTTGTCCTGCACTGGATGGTTGGCGCCGTGGTGCCCCTGCTTCATCTTCATGGTTTGCCCGCCAATGGCGAGCGCGAGCATCTGGTGGCCGAGGCAGATGCCGAAAGTCGGAATCTTCCGGTCGAGAAGTTCGCGAATGACCGGCACGGCATATTCGCCGGTCGCGGCGGGGTCGCCAGGGCCGTTGGAGAGGAAAACACCGTCGGGGCTCAGCGCCAGGATGTCGGCGGCGCTGGTTGTCGAAGGCACTACGGTCACCTCGCAGCCGGCCTTTGCGAGCAGGCGCAGGATGTTGCGCTTCACGCCATAATCGATTGCGACGACCCTGTGTGCCGCGCTCTCGCGCTTGCCGTATCCGGCGGGCCATTGCCACGGCGTCTCGCTCCAGTCGTAACGCTGGGCGGCGGTGACCAGCGGCACGAGATCGAGCCCGGCCATGTCGGGCAGGGCGGCGGCCTGCTGCTTGAGACGGGGAAGATCGAAGATGCCGTCGGGATTATGGGCGAGGATCGCGTTCGGCATGCCGTTGTCGCGGATCAAGGCGGTCAGGGCGCGTGTATCGACGCCGGCGATGCCGACGATGTTGCGAGCCTTCAGCCAGGCGTCGAGATGCCGCGTGGCGCGCCAGTTCGAGGGTTCGGTGATGTCGGCATGGATCACGATGCCGCGCACGCCTGAGGACGCCGCGGCGTTCACCGTCTCGGTGTCCTCGTCGTTGACGCCGACATTGCCGATATGGGGGAAGGTGAAGGTGATGATCTGCCCGGCATAGGACGGGTCGGTCAGGATTTCCTGATAACCGGTCATCGCCGTGTTGAAGCAGACCTCGCCCGGCGCTTCAGCGACGGCGCCGAGGCCGAAGCCTTCCAGCACGGTGCCGTTGGCCAGCACGAGGAGAGCGGTCGCGCGCGGTTCTGTCCAGCCGCCGGTGGCGGGGTTTCCTTCGGGAGCGGTCATGTCTATGTCTCGTCCAGGCCGCGACGAGGCGGCAATGTGTGGGGCGGGGCAGCGGCTTCGCGCTCCGCCGATCTGGAACGCGAGCCTTAAAGACGCCGGTCCACGTCGTCAATCGAGGCCTGCGCCGGCCTGATACAAGAAAAGGGAATGACGAACATGACGAGCCTGCGTGAGCGCTTCACCAGCGAGCTGAAAGAAGCGATGAAGGCCGGCGAGAAGGGCAAGGTCGGCGCGATCCGCCTGATCCAGGCCGCCTTGAAGGACAAGGACATCGAGGCGCGCGGCGCCGGCAAGGGCGAGGCCTCTCCCGACGAAATCCTCGCTCTGCTGCAGAAGATGATCAAGCAGCGCCAGGAATCGATCGCGATCTACGACGCCAATGGCCGTCCGGAGCTTGCTGCCGGCGAACGTGCCGAGGTCGACGTCATCTCCGCCTATCTGCCGAAGCAGATGGATGAGGACGAGGTGAAGGCGGCGATTGCGGCTGCAGTGACCGAGAGCGGCGCGGCCTCGGTCAAGGACATGGGCAAGGTCATTGCGACCCTGCGCGCGAATTACGCGGGCCAGATGGACTTCGCCAAGGCGAGCGGTCTGGTGAAGGCTGCGCTCGGCGGTTGATCGCAAGCGAGTGCCGGGGGCGCCGGTGCTGTGGATAGAGCCGATAAGCCGGTCCGCTTGCGGATCGGCGATTGGCTTCCTGTGCGCCAGGCCCCACATAGGAAGCCATGAAGTTCCCCCCATCCGTCCTTGAGGAGATCAAGGCGCGGCTGCCGGTTTCGGCGGTCGTGGGCAAACGCGTGCGCCTCGCCAAGGCCGGGCGGGAATGGAAGGGGCTTTCGCCCTTCAATGCCGAGAAGACACCGTCCTTCTTCGTCAATGACCAGAAGGGCTCCTTCTTCGATTTCTCCTCCGGCAAGAACGGCGACATCTTCAAGTTCGTGATGGAGACCGAAGGGCTCTCCTTCCCTGAAGCGGTCGAGAAGCTGGCCTCCCAGGCCGGCGTGATCCTGCCGACCGTGACGCATGAGGCGCAGGTCCAGGAGGAGAGGCGCAAGGGGCTCCACGAGGTCGTGGAGCTTGCGGCGTGCTTCTTCGAAGCCGAGTTGGCCGCCGAGCGTGGCGTCGCGGCGCGGCGCTATCTGTCGGGCCGCGGCCTCGACGGAGAGCCGAGGAGGCAGTTTCGCATCGGCTACGCGCCGCCAGATCGCTTCGCGCTGCGCGACCATCTGGCGGGCAAGGGGGTCGATGCCGCCTTGATGATGGAGGCCGGGCTGCTGATCCATGGCGATGAGATCGCCGTGCCCTATGATCGCTTCCGCGACCGGATCATGTTCCCGATCCACGATGCGCGCGGGCGGGTCATCGCCTTCGGCGGCCGGGCGATGAGTGCCGAGGTTTCCGCCAAATATCTGAATTCGCCGGAGACACCCCTCTTTCACAAGGGGCGGCTGCTGTTCAACCACCACAATGCCCGCAAGGCTGCTCATGATGTCGGGCAGGTCATCGTGGTCGAAGGCTATGTCGACGTCATCGCCATGACGATGGCGGGCTTCCCGCAGGTCGTTGCCCCGCTTGGCACGGCGTTGACCGAGGACCAGATCGGCCTGCTCTGGCGCATGGCCGACGAGCCTGTGATTTGCCTGGACGGCGACAAGGCCGGGCGCAAGGCCGCGAGCCGTGCGATCGATATCGGCTTGCCGCTGCTCGAGCCCGGGAAGTCGCTCGCCTTCGCCCTGTTGCCGGACGGGCAGGACCCGGATGACCTGGCACGCTCCGGCGGCAAGGTCGCGATCGCCGAGGTGCTCAAGGCGGCGCGGCCGCTGGTCGACATGCTCTGGAACCGCGAGGTCGAAGCCGGGTCGCTCGATACGCCCGAGCGCCGGGCGGCCTTCGAACGTCGGCTGAAGGAGGCGCTCGGACATATCCGCGACGAGGTGACGCGGCGCCATTATCGCATCGAGATGGAAGAGCGGCTGTCTCAGCTCTTCACCAGTGCTGCTCCTGCCCGCGCCGAAAGGAATTTCGGTGGAGGCGGGCAGCAACGGGGGCGGGGCGGCGCCGGCAATCGCGGGCAGGGCGGTGGTGGCGGCGGTGCGAACCGCCAGGCCGTGCCGCTGAGGGCAAGCTCGCAGCTTTCGCGCTCGCGCATCGTGTCGCAAGGGCGCGGCGAGGATAAGCGCGAGGCCTTTATCCTGCTGGCGTTGGCGAGCCATTCCGGATTGATCCTGCGTTGCGCCGATGAATTGTCGGAGCTTTCGCTCGACGGCATGGCGGCCGAGCGTTTCAGGCAGGTGCTGCTCGATGCCGCCTTCGGCGACGGGCTGGATCAGGATGCCCTGGCGAATCGGCTCGACCAGCCAAGGGTCCAGGAAGCCAGGGCTGCGCTGATGGCCGTCACAGGTCCGGCCGAGCGGCTGAAACTCGCCCAAGCGGCTGATCCGGAATCAGTTTTTGAATCGATTCGTCAGGCAATCGTCTTGCATCATCGGGCGCGAACGTTACATAGCGAGTTGAAGGCAGCCGAGCGCGCACTGGCTGACGAAGCGACTGAAGCAAATTTCGCCTGGATCAAAGACRTCAAGGCCCGGCTCGAGAACCTCGAGGGCACCGAGGCCATGGCAGGTGATTGATCGGAACATAGCTTTCGCTGTCGTCGTCACTGTCGCACGGGGCATGGGTGGTTCACGATTCCTAAGGAGGATCGGGTCCATCTGGTCGAGATGATTTGGGTGGGGTGAGCGCGCCGGACCAGCGGCCGCGCCGCCCTTTTATGCGTCGACATGGGGCACTTCGCGCCTCCTGCCACGCGAGAGTGCGGAGCGCTGATTGATGGCGACTAAAGCGAGCGAACGGGAAAAGACCGATCAGGTCGCACCGGAAGCCCCCCCGACCACTGATGGGCCGCTGCTGGATCTGACGGATCAGGCCGTACGCCGGATGATCAAGCTCGCCAAGAAGCGCGGCTATGTCACCTATGACGAACTGAACGAAGTCCTGCCTTCCGAGGAATTCTCCTCGGAGCAGATCGAGGACGTGCTTGGCCAGCTCAGCGAGCAGGGCATCAACGTCGTCGACAACGAAGATCCCGAGGCCGCCGGCGAGGAACGCGCCCAGCGCGGCAAGGACGGCGGCGGCGACGACGAAGAAGGCGAGGGCGATCTCGTCGAGACCTCCCGTTCGGCGCTGCCGGTCGAGGTCAAGCGCAATCTCGAGCCGACCGAGCGCACGGACGATCCGGTCCGCATGTATCTGCGCGAGATGGGCTCGGTCGAGCTCCTGTCGCGCGAAGGCGAAATCGCGATCGCCAAGCGCATCGAGGCCGGCCGCGAGGCGATGATCGCCGGGCTCTGCGAAAGCCCGCTGACCTTCCAGGCCATCATTATCTGGCGGGACGAACTCGTCGACGGCAAGGTTCTGCTGCGCGACATCATCGATCTCGAAGCCACTTATGCCGGTCCCGACGGCAAGAATCCGGTGCAGTTGCCGGGTGAAGAGGGCGAAGAAGGCGAAGGCCAGCCGGCAGGCGGCGCCCCGGCCTTCGGTGGCGAGGGTGGCGAACCGCCGCCCGAGATGGATGACGACGACATCGAGAACAACGTTTCACTTTCGGCAATGGAAGCCGAGCTGAAGCCGCGCGTGCTCGAGACCTTCGATTCGATCGCAGACAACTACAAGAAGCTGCGGCGTCTGCAGGACCAGGATATCGCCAACCGGCTGGAGAACACCAAGCTCTCGCCGTCGCAGGATCGCAAGTACAAGAAGCTCAAGGACGACATCATCACCGCGGTGAAGTCGCTCTCGCTCAACAACAACCGCATCGAAGCGCTTGTCGAGCAGCTCTACGACATCAACAAGCGCCTGATCTCGCATGAGACGCGCCTGCTCCGCCTGGCCGAAACCTATGGCGTCGCGCGCGACGATTTCCTCAAGCAGCATGTCGGCGGCGAGCTCGACCCCAAATGGGTCCTGCGCGTCTCCAAGCTCGGTTCGCGCGGCTGGCGCGAATTCGTCGGGTCCGAGAAGGACCGGATCAAGGAGCTGCGCGAGGACATCCACACGCTTGCCTCCGAGACCGGCCTGGAGATCCAGGAATTCCGCAAGATCGTGCTGATGGTCCAGAAGGGCGAGCGCGAAGCCCGGCAGGCGAAGAAGGAGATGATCGAGGCCAATCTGCGTCTCGTGATCTCGATCGCCAAGAAGTACACGAATCGCGGCCTGCAATTCCTCGACCTGATCCAGGAGGGGAATATCGGCCTGATGAAGGCGGTCGACAAATTCGAGTATCGTCGCGGCTACAAGTTCTCGACCTAYGCSACGTGGTGGATCMGGCAGGCGATCACMCGCTCGATCGCCGATCAGGCSCGCACCATCCGCATCCCGGTGCACATGATCGAKACGATCAACAAGATCGTCCGGACCTCGCGCCAGATGCTGCACGAGATCGGCCGCGAGCCGACGCCTGAGGAGCTGGCCGAGAAGCTCGCCATGCCGCTCGAAAAGGTGCGCAAGGTGCTGAAGATCGCCAAGGAGCCGATCTCGCTGGAAACGCCGATCGGCGACGAGGAAGATTCGCATCTCGGCGACTTCATCGAAGACAAGAACGCGATCCTGCCGATCGACGCGGCGATCCAGTCGAATCTGCGCGAGACGACGACGCGGGTGCTGGCCTCGCTCACGCCGCGCGAGGAGCGTGTGCTGCGCATGCGCTTCGGCATCGGCATGAACACCGACCACACTCTCGAAGAGGTCGGCCAGCAGTTCTCGGTGACGCGCGAGCGTATCCGTCAGATCGAAGCCAAGGCGCTGCGCAAGCTCAAGCACCCGAGCCGGTCGCGGAAGCTGCGCAGCTTCCTCGACAACTGAACTCAGCACTCGGGATCAGGGAAGGGCGGCGCGAGCCGCCCTTTCCTTTTGAGGGGGACCTTCAGCCTTGGCTGGGCGTGGCGACGACAAGTGCCACTAGCCGTCGCACGAGGGGCAGCACGACAAGCAAAGTCGGGAAGGCGACCAGCCAGGACAGGGCCCAGGAGGCGGGCCAAGTCTGCAGCGCGGTCATGGAAGGACCGAGCGCCTTCAATGTCGAGATGCCTGAGACGATGAAGGTCATTACGATCGACAGGATGAAGGGCATGACGATGCCGGCATATCGTGCCGGCAGCTTGCAGCGCGGGCGTGAGACGTCAGTCGGAGACATGGAGAACGAGCTCTCAGGACAGGCGGTGTCGCTTGGGGAGGCGCTTTCGGCATCCATCGGCGCAACGCCGCGGTGGATGCGTTGCCTGACGTGAGACGCTTACGACCACTCCCTGGAGCGATGCGGCCTTCTAACCGCTGCCTGGCCTCCTGCCAAGCACCACATTCCCCTTCCGATTCAGCGGCCGGCGAAGATGTCGGGCCTTGGCAGCGGCTCCCATGAGTTGCCTGCCGAAATCAGGCAGCTCATGCCTTCGGGCGTGGTGGCAAAAACGGTCCAGCTACCGGCCGGGCCCGTAAAGAGCTCAAGCATATAGCCGCCCTCGGCGAGGCCGTTGCCGACAAGGTGTTCGCCGTAAATGTCGCGCAGATGTCCGACGACTTCGCTTCGCGCTGCGCAAGGCGGCCCTCGCGGCGCCTGTGCTTGCGCAGTACCCGCGTAACTCACTGTGGCGAGTGCGAGCAGCAGGGACGACAGCGTCCTGATCCGTCTCATGGCCACCTCCCTATTCAGAGGCGCCGCGAGAGATGAACCTGGCGTCAAGGGGCACGACGGTCGCCCTGAACCCTTAAAACGTGGGATCCAGGTTGCCTGCTTTCAAGAAACGCCGAAAGTCGATGGGGGGATCACTGAACGGTGAGGTCAAGGTCCGGCCCTTCACCATGCGGTGGTCAGGTCCTGCCGGCGAGCTTGAGGAGCAGCCGATAACTCTCGGCCGCGCCCGCGTTGCCGGCGCCTGTGTCGATCTGCTGGAAGCCGATGAAGGCTGCGTATTCGAGACGAGCGAGAGCGAGCGCATTCTTGTCATCGAAGCGTCCGGAGGCCCGGTGCAGCCCGGCGAGATAGGCGATGCGTTCACGGTCCACCTCGATGCAAACGCGCCTCACGGCGGTGTCGTTGGCGGCAAGCCGGCGCATGCCTTGCTCGACGCGGCTGTCGAGGCGCAGCGCCATCTGGTCGAGKACGGAGAGTCTGGCGTCCGGATGTTCGCCGGTATCGGCGGCTTCGACGAGCCGGCGGGTGTAAGCCTCGCGCCAATGCTCCGCGAGTGCGCTGAGATAGGCCTCGCTCGTCACGAAATGCGCGTAGAATGAGCCCTTGGTCTTGCCGCCGCGCCGGCAGAGCGCTTCGATGGTCACGCCGGCAGGGCCGGCTTCAGCAAGCGCCTCGAGGCCGAGGTCGAGCCAATCCTTCTGCGAGAAACGGCGGGCGGCTGCCTTCACCACCACAACCCCAGTGCGCCGCAGGCGGTCATGGGAATGAACAGGGCCCATTGCGGGAAATGAGTGGGTCTCAGCCGGAAGCGCCGGATCATGGCCAGGCTCCAGAGGGCGAAGAGTCCAGCGCACCCTGTCGCAAACGCCCCAAGGTCGCGGCTGCCTGCGTGCCAGGCAACGAGGCCGAAAGCGAGCGCGAGCCCCGCCAGCACGATCGTGACCAGGTGCCAGCAATAGTAATTGGTGAATTTGGGCACCTTGCCCAACCCGCCGGAGGCTAGGAGCGGYTGGGCAACTTCGCGCCCACCGAGCCAGACATGGATCACGCAGGTCAAGACTGCGATCGCTGCAGCGCCCAGGAACCAACCATTCATCCGAGTGCACTCGATGTTCGTTTAATACCATACAGTATGGTATTAAACGTTATGTGTGGCAAGGAGGCCAGGGGACGCGTGCGATGGCGAGTTGTACAATCGCTGAGGAGCGCCCGCGTCGCTCAATATATGTGAAGATGCACGAGGCTGGCTCCCTCTCGGGCTGTTTCTGCCCTATACAGATCGAGATCGCGATGGAGGCCCCATGTCATTCCTGAAATCCCTGTTCGGCCTTGGTGAGAAGGCCGAGAAACCGGCCCCTGGACCGCTCAAGACCTTGGAGCACAGAGGCTTCACGATTCACGCCACGCCTTACCAGGAGGGCGGGCAGTATCAGCTTTGCGGCGTCATCGAGAAGGATGTCGGTGGTGACCTGAAGACGCATCGCTTCGTGCGGGCGGATCGTTTCCCTGGTGTGGCGGAGGCCGCCGACTTTACCTTGCTGAAGGGGCAGCAGCTCATCGATGAGCAGGGTGAAGCCATTTTCAAATAGAATTTCCACTGTCCCGAGGATTATCGTTCCTTACTTTGCGACATTCTTGCTTTTTATCTGACTTTTTTCTTGTGTCATTTCGTATAGATTTGAGATTATGTGTTGTAATCTGCCGTAATAGACTTTCAAATTTGGATATTTTGGTCTCTTTAGTTCCGTATGTCGGGTTTTCTCCATCCCAATTGATCGGGGGCTTAATATTTTATTGGCATCTCCGTGCTGTCATCGCTCAGTGACCACAGAATGAGGCGACACGGAATTCTCGATGCATCGAGCAGCTGCCGACCCAGAAGCTCTTGATCACGCCTCGCAAACGCAGCGGGCGCCGTGATATCCGGGCTTGCGACTTTCGCCGGGAGCGACGTGGATCTCGCGCCCCTTGTTGCTGCAATGCCGCTGCTAGGCTCTCGCGCTGAGGATAACGCCTGGCTTGCGAGCGTTCTCGATCAGCTTCCCGCTGCCGTCTATGTCACGGATGCCGATGGGCGCCTGACCTACTTCAATCGCGCTGCTGCCGAGTTTGCCGGCCGCGAACCGCGCATTGGCGCGGATTTCTGGTGCATTTCCCACCGCTTGCTGACCAAGGACGGTGAGCATCTGCCGCATGATCAGTGCCCGATGGCGATTGCGCTGCGCGAGGGCCGGCCCATCCGGGGCGTCGAGGCGCAGGCCGAGCGGCCTGATGGGAGCTGCATCCCTTTCATGCCATTTCCGACGCCGCTCTTCGATGCCAGCGGCAGGCTCGTCGGGGGCTTCAATCTGCTGGTCGACATCAGCGAGCGAAAGTATGCCGAGAAGAAGATCGCCCATCTATCCCGCAACGATGCCCTGACGGGGCTCCCGAACCGTTTCGCCCTTCGCTCGTATCTGGCCGAGCGCATGGAACGCGCGAAGCATGAAGGCGAGAGCTTCCTTGTGATGCGGATCGATCCCGACCGCTTCAAGTGTTTCAACGAGGAGTATGGCCAGGTAACTGGGGACAGCCTCCTGATCGAACTCGCCAGGCGTCTGGGATCGATCGAGGGCAGCTTCGCGGCGCGAATCGGCAGMGACGAATTCGTCCTGGTGTCGCGACACTCCCCGGGTGGAGAGCATGGTCTCTTGCAGGCCGAACAGGTGCGCTTTGCCCTGGAAGCGGATTTCATCAATGGAAGGGCCCGTCACGCGGTGAGCGTCAGCATGGGCTGCGCCCGCTTCCCCGAGGACAGCGACAGCGAAACCGGATTGCTCGACGCCGCCAATGCGGCCTTGCGTCTCGCCAAGACCGAAGGGCGCAGCCGCGTCCGGATGTTTGACTTTGCCGAGCAGGAGCGCGAGCGCGAACGTCTCGACCTGCGCGCTMATCTGCGCCAGGCCATCGAGACCGGGGCGATCCTGTTGCATTATCAGCCGCAGTTCCGGGCGGATGGCAGCGTCGTCGGGTTCGAGGCATTGGCACGCTGGCGCCATCCTTCACGTGGCGTCGTCTCACCCTCGTTGTTTATCCCAGCAGCGGAAGAGGGCGGCCTTATCGCCGCGCTTGGGGCTCACGTCCTTCGCGCGGCCTGCCGCGAAGCGGTGCGCTGGAAAGAGCCCCTCAGGATCTCCGTCAACATCTCGCCGCTCGAATTCGCGGCTGACGCGCTGCCCGGCCTCGTGGAGGAGGTGCTGAGGGAGACCGGCCTCGATCCGGAGCGGCTGGAACTCGAGATCACCGAAGGGGTGATGGTCACCGATGCCGACCGCGCCATGGCAACCCTGTCGCGCCTGCGCGCACTTGGGGTGCGGATCGCGCTCGATGATTTCGGCACCGGCTATTCGTCGCTGTCCTATCTTCATCGCTTTCCTCTGACGACGCTGAAGATCGACCGCAGCTTCGTCGCAACGCTCGGCGTCACGCTCGAAGCCGTTGCGATCACCCGCGCCATCATCCAGCTTGGGCATGCCCTGGGCATCGAGGTGGTGGCGGAAGGCGTCGAAACACCCGAACAGCTCGACTTCCTGATCTGCGAGGGTTGCGACTCAACGCAGGGTTATCTGCTCGGCCGGCCACTGGATGCCGCGGCCTATGCCCCGTTGACTGGCGGCGCCTGAGCGGCATCGCCTGCTTATCCGGGGGCGGCTATCGCCGTACGGCCCGCTGTTCGTGCGTGCCGGCCGCCTGCCGCAGTTCCGCAAACAAGGCTTCTCCGGACCAGTGCGGGCGCGTGGTGCTCCTCTCGGCCGCCTGCACCAATGCATGCAGCCGCTCGTTCGCTGGCGCGCGTGTTCCATGCTGCTCGGCCAGGCGCAGCACCTCGCCATTGATCCAGTCGATCTCGGTCGGGCGGCCAGCTGCAAGATCATCCGCCATCGAGGAGCGCGCGACCGGGGCGATCGTCAGCATCTTGCTCGCCAGCCTTGCAAATACCCAGTCAGGCGCATCGAGCAGCCGCGGAAGCCAGCTGGCGGGCAATGGCGTCAGCCGGGCCGGACGAATGCCTGAGCGTTCCAGCAGTGCGAGGGCCTCCGCTTGGGCCGGCGCAAGGCAGCGCCGGTAGGCGCGTTGCGACAGTTCTTCCTTCAGCGGGACGTTGGCGAGTGCGTTGATCGCGTTGTTGAGATTGAACAGCAGTTTTGCCCATTGAACCGGCACGATGTCCGGGTACTGGCTKAGCGGCAGCCCGGCGGCTGTGAAGGCTGCGAGATAGGGATCAAGCTCCGCATGCGCCTTGACCGCAAGCGCGCCTTGCGACGCCTGATGGAAGGTGCCTGGCCCCGACATCACCACATTGAACGGGACCATGCCCTCCAGCACAGTTCGGCCTGGCAAGGCGTTACGCAGACGGTCGGCATGGCCCAGGCCGTTCTGGAAGCTGATGACGATGGTCTTGGGGCCGAGAATCGTTGCGAGTTCGGCAGCGGCAGCACGTGTCGCAGCCGACTTCACGGTCACCAATACCAGCCCAACTGCCTTTGCAGCCCCGGCAACGGTCGAGAAGTCGATGGTCGATGGCGGGAGCTGCCAGCGTCCACCCTGGTAATGCGACAGTGCAAGGCCATGCCGGCGAATCTCGGAGGCGATGCGCTCACGGCCGACGAAGCTGACATCGGCGCCAGCCGCGAGCAGCCGGCCGCCGATATAACAGCCGACCGAACCGGCGCCGTAGATGCAGATTCCCGCCATCGGGAAAGGATGCCCAACGCCTCCATCCGCAGCAAGCCGGACGCCCGCGCGTTTCGCTCCTATTTCTCCGGGAGGAGGAAGGTCAGCGTGGCACGAACGCCCCAGCGCGGCCCTTCGGTCGGTCTGACCGCATAGTACTGGAAGCCTAGTCCGGCGCTCATCGCCTGATTGCCGAGCTTGAATACCTGGCCGACGCCGACATTGATCGGAACCGTCCATTGCCGGGCGATCCAGTCGTAACTTGCTTCCGTATTGAGGGAGAGGCTGAGGCCCTGGCCGAGGCTGTAAGACAGGAAGGGCTGCAGGAACGTCGCGCTGACATCCTTGCGTCCTTCGGGGCCGGCATAGGACCAGATATGATTGGCCAGCCCGCCGACCGTCCATGCTCCGTCCTGAACCAGCATCAGGGCGGTCGGCCCCGCTCCCCATTTGCCCGAGCCGAAGCGGTCACTTGTTGCCGTCGGCCACATGAAGGCCGGCCCGATACCCCAGACGAAGCCGTTCTTCGGGGTCTTCGGCGTGAAGAAGAAGCTCTGGGTGGTGTCGCCGAGGCCCACGCCATCGGCCGGGCCGTAACTTTCACGGTGTATGACGGGCAGGATTGTTCTGACGATCAGGTTCCAGTCCTGGTTCAGCGACACCGGGATGACCGGCTGGATGTTGCTGGTCGACGAAAAGCCATCCCGATCAGGCCCGCCACGGAACTGGAAATTGCTTTGAATCGGTACGCTGATCATGCTCGCGACCGGGTTCTGCAGCTGTTTCGAGAGCTCCTCGGCATCCTGCTCGCTTGCAGTGGCGATCGCGATCGGCGCGCTCGCTGCCATCAGGGCGAGCAAAAGTCCCCGGTTCATCGTCAGTTCTCCGGGGTAGGCCAGGCCAGCGAATCGGAAAGTGTGCGTGGCTATCCTAGAGACGCTGCGGCAACCGCTGCCAAGCCTGCACGTTTGCCCGATAGTTTCCGTGCACCGGAATTGCGCGCCGCCGATGCTATTCGGCATCTGATCTTTGGGCATGAGCAGACGAGGGGCGACTGCAGGTGCGCCGGTTGGCTCTCCTGGCAAGGGATGTCCTCGCGACGAATACCGAGGCAGGGTGGCCGATGACGCTTTCCCTTCGCGCTGCGGCGCTCTAGCCTCTGCCCCCGGGGCAGTGCTCTTGTGAAAGGCAGCGAGTGATGAAGAAGGGGTCCGATCTCCTGGTAGCGGCGCTCGAGAATGAGGGCGTCGACTGCATCTTCGGTGTGCCGGGCGAGGAAAATCTCGATGTCGTCGAGTCCCTCCGCAATTCCGGTATCAAGCTCGTCCTGACGCGGCATGAGCAGGCTGCGGCCTTCATGGCGGCGACGCATGGTCGGCTGACGGGCCGACCGGGGGTCTGCATCGCGACGCTCGGACCGGGTGCCCTGAACTTTTCGACCGGCGCGGCCTATGCCCATCTCGGTGCCATGCCGATGATCATGATCACCGGCCAGAAGGCGATCATGACCGCCAAGCAGGCGCGTTTCCAGATCGTCGATGTCGTCGCCTCGATGAAGCCGCTGACCAAGATGACACGGCAGATCGTCAGCGCCGCCAGCATCCCGGCTGCTGTGCGCGACGCCTTCCGCGTCGCGATGGAAGAACGGCCGGGGCCGGTGCATCTCGAGTTGCCCGAGGATGTCGCTGCCGAGGAGATCGACGACATCCCCGTCATCCCGGTTCATCCGCTCGAGCGGCCGGTTGCGCAGACCGCGGCGCTCGACCGCGCGGCCGAGATGATCCTGGCGGCAAAGAGGCCGCTGGTCATGATCGGTGCTGCCGGCAACCGGCCGCGTCTCGTCGAGGCACTCTCGGCCTTTGTGCGGCGTACAAGGCTGCCCTTCTTCAACACCCAGATGGGCAAGGGCGCCGTCACCGGCGGCTCGAACCTCTATATGGGGACCGCTGCCCTCTCCGAACGAGACTATGTCCATGAGGCCGTGAACCGGGCCGACCTGATCATCTCGATCGGTCACGACACGGTCGAGAAGCCGCCCTTCCTGATGCAGAGCGCTGGCGGTCCGAAGGTGATCCATATCGGCTATCAATCCGCCAATGTGGAGCAGGTCTACCACCCCGACGCCGAGGTGATCGGCGATATCGGCGCGACCGTGACGCAGCTTGCCGAACGGCTCGGCGGCAAGCTTGAACCCGATGTGTCGCTGCTCGATCTGCGCCAAAGGATCCTGGCGCGGATCAATGACCGTGCCGATGAGGACCGCTTTCCGATCACGCCCCAGCGCATCGTCCATGACGTACGCCAGGTGATGCCGGAGGATGGCATCGTCTGCCTCGACAACGGCATGTACAAGATCTGGTTCGCCCGAAACTACCGCACCCATGTCGCCAATACGCTGCTGCTCGACAATGCGCTCGCAACGATGGGGGCAGGGCTGCCCTCCGCGATGATGGCGGCGATGCTGTATCCCGAACGCCGCGTCATGGCCGTCTGCGGCGATGRCGGCTTCATGATGAACTCGCAGGAGATGGAAACCGCCGTCCGGCTCGGCCTCAATCTCGTCGTCGTCATCCTCAACGACAATGCCTATGGCATGATCCGCTGGAAGCAGGCGGTCGATAATTTCCCGGATTTCGGCCTGACCTTCGGCAATCCGGATTTCGTCCGGTATGCCGAAGCCTATGGTGCCAAGGGGTCTCGCGTCGCCGCAGCGGAGGATCTTGCTCCAACGCTGGAAGCCGCATTCGCGGGTGGCGGTGTTCATCTCGTCGAGGTGCCGATCGACTATTCCGAGAACACGCGCGTTCTGGTGGACGAGTTGCGCAACCGTACGCCCGATATCGAGCTGGCCTGACGGGAGAGGGACGATGCTGCAGGTTGTTCAAGCCTTTGACCGCGCTCCTATCGCCGAAATCGAGACCGATGACGCTGCTGCGCTCGAAGCCAAGCTGCAGTCGKCCGAACGTGTGTTCCGGGATCGGGATGGCTGGCTGAAGCCCTATGAGCGCATCGCCATTCTACGGCGACTGGCCGGTCTCATGGAGGCCCGACGCGATCATTTTGCCATGCAGATCGCGCGCGAGGGTGGCAAGCCGCTGCCGGACGCCATCGTCGAAACCACCCGCGCAATCGACGGCGTGCACAATGCCGCCGACGAGCTGCGGAATTTTGCCGGGCGCGAGATTCCGCTGGGCCTCTCGGCGGCGGGAGCGGGCCGCTGGGCCTTCACCACCAAGGAGCCGATCGGGATCGTCGCCGCGATCTCGGCCTTCAACCATCCGCTGAACCTGATCGTGCATCAGGTCGCTCCGGCGATCGCCGTCGGCTGTCCGGTGATCATCAAGCCGGCCGGCCCGACGCCGCTTTCCTGCCGCGACTTCGTGGCTCTCGTTCACGAAGCCGGCTTGCCGGAGGCCTGGTGCCAGAGCTTCATTCCTGAGAGCAATGCGCTTGCCGAGAAATTGGCGATAGACCGGCGCATCGGTTTCCTGAGCTTCATCGGCTCGGCGAAGGTCGGCTGGTATCTGCACAGCAAGCTTGCCCATGGCGCACGCTCGGCGCTGGAGCATGGCGGAGCGGCACCTGCGATCGTCGATCGCAGCGCCGATCTCGACCGTATCATCGAGCCGATCGTCAAGGGCGGCTACTATCATGCAGGGCAGGTCTGCGTGTCGACGCAGCGCATCTTCGTGCATGAGGACATCGCTGCGGCATTCACCGAACGCTTGATCGCGCGGGTTGCGAAGCTGCGTGTCGGGGATCCGACGCTTGCCGATACCGAAGTCGGGCCGCTGATCCATCCCCGCGAGGCCGACCGGATCGCCTCGTGGGTCGAGGAGGCCGTGAGCGGTGGGGCGAAGCTCGCAGTCGGCGGCGGCCGCATCTCGGAAACGACCCTGCAACCGAGCGTGCTGCTTGACCCGTCCACTGAGGCAAAGGTCTCGCGCGAAGAGGTCTTCGGGCCTGTGACCTGCGTCTATCGCTACCGGCGGCTCGATGACGCGATCGCACAGGCGAATTCGCTCCCGGTCGCGTTCCAGGCCAGCGTCTTCGCGCAGGATATCGATGTCGCGATGCGGGCTGCCGACCGCCTCGATGCTTCCGCGGTGATGATCAACGACCCGACCGCCTTCCGGACCGACTGGATGCCTTTCGCGGGCCGGCGCGAGTCCGGCTACGGCATTGGCGGCATTCCCTTCACCATGCGTGAGATGGCGCAGGAGAAGATGATCATGATGCGGCGTCCGTAGCCTGGTCCGCGGGCGAACCGAGGTCTCGCGGGCCGAGGGATAGGCACCCCGCGCGCCGTCTGCCTTTTGGATGCCAGAACTGCCGCGTCGTGCTGCGGACGCCGTGCCCCACTGCGGCCGGAGCGCTTGCCGCGTGGGTTCGCGGTGCCTAATCATCGCCGCGTCATAAGAGAGCCGTTCTGCGAAATCGGCCGGCGAGGAAACATGTCTCTCCAGCACGAGCGCTACGCGCCTGATTCCTCCTATGCCTGGCTGCGGCTGGCGATGGCGCTGCTCGTCGGCACCGTCGCCTGCGTCGGCACCTGGTCGGTGGTCGTCGTGCTTCCCTCCGTTCAGGCTGAGTTCGGCACGGCGCGGGCGGGCGCTTCGCTGCCCTACACCGCCGTCATGCTCGGTTTCGGCGTCGGCAATATCCTGATGGGCCGGATCGCCGATCGTTACGGCATCGTCGTTCCGATCGTGATGGGTGGAGTCTTCCTCGGTGCGGGCTATATGCTTGCGGGTCTTGCCGGCACGCTCTGGCAATTCGCTCTCGCCCACGGCCTGCTGATCGGGATCGGCGGCGCTGCGGGGTTCTCGCCTCTGATCGCCGATCTCTCGCACTGGTTCCGCAAGCATCGCGGGCTCGCCGTGGTCTTCGGCGCATCCGGCAGCTATCTCGCGGGCGTGATCTGGCCGCAGGTGATCACCTGGGGATTGCAGAACCATGGCTGGCGCGCCACGCATATCGGCATCGGCCTGACGGCGCTGGTTGTGCTGGTGCCGCTTTCCCTGTTCTTCCGCAGGCGCCCGGCCGCCGAAACGCTGGCAGCGGCCGAGGCTTCGAGTGCCGGGGCTCGCGGGGATCTCGGTCTTTCAGCGAACCAGCTGCAGTTGCTGCTGTCGGTCGCCGGCTTCGCCTGCTGCGTCGCAATGGCGATGCCGCAGGTCCATATCGTCGCCTATTGCGGCGACCTTGGCTACGGCGTCGCGCGTGGCGCCGAAATGCTCTCGTTGATGCTGCTGCTCGGCATCGTCAGCCGCATCGGTTCCGGCTTCGTCTCTGACAGGATCGGCGGAGCGGCAACCCTGGCGCTTGGCTCGGTGATGCAGGGTGTTGCGCTCTTCCTCTATCTCTTTTTCCACGGGCTGACCTCGCTCTACATCGTCACCGGCATCTTTGGTCTGTTCCAGGGCGGGATCGTGCCGATGTATGCGGTGATCATCCGCGAGTACCTGCCGGCCAAGGAGGCCGGGGTGCGGATCGGCATCGTGATGTCGGCGACGATTCTCGGCATGGCCTTCGGCGGCTATATCTCCGGGCTGATCTACGACCTCTTTGCCTCCTACAGGGTTGCCTTCCTGAACGGGCTGGCCTGGAACCTGATCAATCTCGCCGTGGTCTCCTGGCTGATGCTGCGGGCAAGGCCGCGGTTGCAGCCAGCCTGATCACCCCGCCATCGGTCCCGGCCGATAGGTGCCGAAGCACCAGACATGCCCCTCCGGATCCTTGCAGATGAAGTCGCGGCTGCCATAGGGCTGGTCGGTCGGCTCCATGCTGATCTCGGCACCGGCCTTGCGGGCGCGCTCGCACCGGGCATCGATATCGTCGGTTGCGATATAGGGCGAGGCTGTGGTGCCACCGAGCTCAGCCGGGCGTGAAACCAGCTTGCCGAAGGGATTGTTGTCGGCAGAGCCGAGCATCACGAAGCTCTCGCCCATGCGAAGCTCGCCATGGAGCAGCGTCTTGCCGTCGTCCGAGTAATAGGCGGCGTGCTTCTCGAAGCCGAGGGCCTCGATCAGCCAGTCATACACGCGCGGAGCATCGGCATAGCGCAGCGAAATGCAAATCATGGCGGGTGGTCTCGTCATGGCGTCCTCCTCAACGACTGATCTTAGCGCAGGAGCGCGATCCATGGATCGTCAGCGCCGCAGGGAGCCTCTCCAGCAGCGGCTGGTTTTCCCTTCTCAAGGGCGATGCCGGAAGGAGCTTCGCCGGCTCCTGCGCAATTGTTTCGAGGCCGTTCGTGGGGATTGCCACAGGCTTCGCGCTGGCGCCGATGCTGCGTCATGTGCTCCATTCCCTCCATGTCGGAGAGGAAGGGAGCAGAGATGATCGAGCCAGGCCTAAAGCCGGACGAGGAGCCGTTGGGCGATTTGACGGTTCGCACCATCGCCATGCCGGCCGATACCAATGCCAATGGCGATATCTTCGGCGGCTGGGTGATGTCTCGGATGGATTCGGCCGGTGGAATAGCCGGCGTCGATCGTGCACAGGGCAGGGTGGTGACGATCGCGGTCGAAGCCATGACTTTCATCCGCCCGGTCAAGGTCGGCGATGTCCTCAGCGTCTACACCCAAGTCGAATCCGTTGGCCGGACCTCGATGAAGATCCATGTCGAGGCCTGGGCGAAGCGCTTTCGGACGACCCTGCACGAGAAGGTCACCGATGCGACCTTCACCTTCGTTGCGATCGACGAGGAGKGCCGTCCGCGGCCGGTACCGCCGCTTCCGGGCGCATGAGCGCCTGATCGGTGCAAGAAATGGCGATTGCGCTAATGGATTCTTCACTGCTCCGTGAGGTCGCCCGAAACAATTAACGCTTGTGACAGGTGGGGATGGTTTGCTCCCTCAAACCCTGGGGCCCACCATCATGTCGCTTCGCTCGAACCGCCTTTACGCCGCGCTCAAGAAGCTCGTCCATCGTGAGGACGGTGGCGTTTTGATCATGTTCGGGCTGACCGCGCCGCTGCTGATTGGCCTCACCTTTGCGCTCATCGACTA
>NZ_JBFTLD010000057.1:0-30456 GCF_056396265.1 Allobosea sp. 05T422_2
CTTCGCCAGAGCCCTCAGGCTCTCTTGACTATGCTGTATCGCTCGACGAACCGCCTCTGTCGTCGTGGCGCTCCCATGGTGAACCTGGCCCATAGCGCCTCCTTCCACTCACGCGAAAAGACTGCACCATCAAAGCCCGGGATCAAACATCTAGGGACAGGAATGTGGCGGCAACGACGTTTCGCATCTTCGGATCTCCCGTTGGGCGGGAGCCGTGCCCCCGCGCGATTGTCAGGAGCTCAGGGGAAGCCGCAACGACCTGCGGCCTCCCCCTGCTCCTCGCCAATACGTCGAACGGGGCAGCGCACGATCGACACGATCGCGCAAAAAAGTTCAGCCGCGCGGCAGCGCCTCCAGGAAGCGCGCCGGCTCGCCCTGCGCAGGCGTCACCACTTCGCGCTCCCACATCACCTTCCGGCCGCGGACATAGGTGCCGACGGGCCAGCCGGTCACGGTGACGCCGTCATAGGGCGTCCAGCCGCAGCGCGAGGCGATCCAGTCATTGGTGATGGTCTCGCGGCGCTTCAGGTCGACAATGGTCAGGTCGGCATCATAGCCCGCCGCGATCCGCCCCTTGCCCTCGAGCCCGAAGATCCGTTGCGGGCCATGGCTGGTCAGATCGACGAACCGTTCCAGTGAAAGCCGCCCGGCATTGACATGGTCGAGCATGATCGGGACCAGCGTCTGCACGCCCGGCATGCCGGAATGGCTCGCAGGATACGCATGATGCTTCTCCTCATGCGTATGCGGCGCATGGTCGGAGCCGAGCACGTCGACGATGCCCTGCTCCAGCCCCCACCAGATCGTCCGGCGATGGCTGTCGTCGCGGATCGGCGGATTCATCTGGGCATAGGTGCCAAGCCGCTCGTAGCAGTCCGGCGCGACCAGCGTCAGATGGTTCGGCAGCACCTCGACGGTCGCGACGTCCTTGTGATCCCTGAGGAAGATCATCTCCTCGCCGGTCGAGATGTGCAGGATGTGAACGCGCGCGCCGGTCTCGCGTGCAATCCGCACCAGTCGCCTGGTGCAGGTCAGGGCGACTTCGGGCGAGCGCCAGACCGGATGGCTCGACGGATCCCCCTCGACGCGCAGGCCCATGCGCTCGCGCAACATCATCTCGTCTTCGGAATGGAAGGCGGCGCGGCGGCGCGTGCGCTTCAGGATCTCACTGACGCCCTTGTCGTCCTCGACCAGCAGCGAGCCGGTGGAGGAACCCATGAAGACCTTGATGCCCGCCGCACCCGGCAGGCGCTCCAGCTCCGGCACATCGGCAATGTTCTCATGCGTGCCACCAACCCAGAAGGCGAAATCGCAATGCATCCGGTGCCGACCGCGCCTGACCTTGTCGGCCAGCGACGCCTCGTCGGTGGTCTGAGGGATCGTGTTCGGCATCTCGAAGACGGTCGTGACGCCGCCGAGCACCGCGGCGCGCGAGCCGGTCTCCAGATCCTCCTTGTGGTCGAGCCCCGGCTCGCGGAAATGCACCTGGCTGTCGATGACGCCCGGCAGAATATGCAGGCCGCGGCAATCGACCGTCTCACCTGCGGAAGCCTGCGACAGATCGCCGAGCGCCAAAATCTTGCCGCCGGTAATCCCGAGATCCCGCTGGACACGGCCATCGTGATTCACGACGGTGCCGCCCTTCAGAATGACATCATAGCTCTGCGGCATCGGAGGCGTCCTGCTGGTTGAGGATGAGGCTGAAGCGGCCTACCTATCGAACGGACCCGCGTCCAGCCCTTGGCAGCGATCAGAAACGAGCTTCACCATGCCTGCAACCCGATTGGTCGATCGCGGCGTCATTCGCGTCAGTGGCGAGGACGCGCGCGACTTCCTGCAGAACATCGTCACCAACGAGATGGACGTGGTGACGCCGGACCATGCCGGCTATGGCGCGCTCCTGACACCGCAAGGCAAGATCATCAGCGATTTTCTCGTGGTCGCGGTGCCGGAGGAGGAACGCGGAGGTTTTCTCCTCGACGTGCCGCTCCTGCAGGTTCCCGATCTGATGAAGCGGCTGAAGCTCTACAAGTTGCGCGCCAAGGTCGCGCTMGACGATCTCACCGAGGTGGCCACCGTGGTCGCATCGAGCGGCGGTTTCTCGCTCCCCGACGATGCCGGCCTCGTCTATGCCGACCCGCGCCTGCCGGCGCTCGGCGAGCGCGCGATCACTGACCGCAACGACGTCGGCTCGCTCGCCAGCGCCGAACCCGATGCCTACCACGCCAGGCGCATCGCGCTCGGCATTCCCGATGGCGGCAGGGATTTCGTCTATGGCGACACCTTTCCGCATGAGGCGCTGCTCGACCAGCTTGGCGGCGTCTCCTTCAAGAAGGGCTGCTATATCGGCCAGGAGGTGGTGTCGCGCATGCAGCATCGCGGCACCGCCCGGACCCGCATCGTGCCGGTGGTCTTTACCGAGGGACTGGTTCCCGAGATGGGCGTCGAGGCGACCGCCGGCAGCAAGGTGCTCGGCCGCATCGGTTCCTGCGCCAAGGGGCGCGGGCTCGCCATGCTGCGGCTCGACCGTGTCGCCGACGCCATGGCCGCGGGCGAAAGACTCGAAGGCGGCGGCGTGGCCTTTACCCTGGCGAAGCCGGACTTTATCCGCTTCCCCTTCCCCGGCGAGCCCGGTTTTGGAGCAGCAGCATGAGCGGACGCGCAGCAGTCGAAGGCCCGGACGGCAAGTTCCGTTGCATCTGGCCGGGGACCGATCCGCTCTATCTCGCCTATCACGACACCGAATGGGGCGTGCCGGAATATGATTCGCGCGCCTTGTTCGAGAAGCTGATCMTCGACGGCTTTCAGGCTGGCCTCGCCTGGATCACCATTCTGCGCAAGCGCGACAGTTTTCGCTCCGCCTTCGCCGGTTTCGAGCCGGAGGCGATTGCTCGCTTCACCGAGACCGATGTCCAGCGGCTGCTCGGCGATGCCGGCATCGTCCGCCATCGCGGCAAGATCGAGGGCACGATCAAGAGCGCTCGCGCCTATCTCGAGATCAGCGAACGGCGCGAGTTCTCGGATTTCCTCTGGCGCCATCTCGACGGCCGCGTCCTCCAGAACGCTTTTCGGACTCATGAGGAGGTGCCGGCCGAGACGGCGGTCTCCAAGGCGATCTCCAAGGAGCTGAAGGCCGCCGGCTTCACCTTCTGCGGCCCGACCATCGTCTACGCCTTCATGCAGGCCTGCGGACTGGTCAACGACCATCTGACCGGCTGTTTCCGCTACGAGGAATGCGCCGTGCTCGCCCGCGACATCCGCGTTCCGGCCTGAGCATGGCCAAGGCGCCGCTTCCACCCCGCGCCTGGCAGCGCATGCTGTCGGGCCGGAGGCTCGATCTGCTCGACCCCTCCCCGCTCGATATAGAGATCGAGGATATCGCGCATGGTCTGGCTCGCGTCGCGCGCTGGAACGGCCAGACGCGTGGGGAGCATTCCTTCTCGGTGGCGCAGCACTGCCTGCTGGTCGAGGCGATCGCGAGCCACCTCAATCCGGACTGGTCAAAGCCCTGGCGGCTGATGGCGCTGCTGCACGACGCTCCGGAATATGTCATCGGCGACATGATCTCGCCCTTCAAGGTGGTGATGGGCGACGCCTATAAGAGCGTCGAGCTCCGCCTGCTTGCCGCGATCCATCTGCGCTTCGGTCTGCCGGCGGCGACGCCCGCCATGCTGGCGCGGAAGACCAAGGACGCCGACAAGATCTCGGCTTTCCTCGAGGCGACCGAACTCGCCGATTTCGACCGCGAGGAAGCTCTGATCTTCTTTGGCCGGCCGAAGCCGCTGCCGCGCGAGGTCACGGACTGGCTGAGGCCACTGTCGACCGAACTCGCGCAAGCGCGCTTCCTGGAGCGCTTTCAGGCCCTCGTTTAGCGATCTCGGCTCAATCCGCCCCGGCGACCGGGCGCATCATGAAACGCGCATCGCTGCCATAGCTCGCAAGCTTGGCCTCGAGCCGCGGGTCGACGACGACCGAAAAACCCTGCTTGCCCCAGAAGCCGACAGAGGCATTGACCGCGACGAGCGACAGGCTCGGCAGCCCGAACTTTTGAGCGAGCCTGAGTGCATCCGCGACCGCCAGGACAGCGGCGCCGGTGCCTCGCGCCTGCGGCAGCAGCGCGAGATCATGGATGTAGAAGGTCCCGGGAGCGGGCGGCAGCGCGCCGAGCGGCGCGTTCAGGGCTGGGGGCTCGAGCTCGCGCCAGGGATGGCTGAGCAGATAGGCGGCGATCCCGCTCCCCATGTCCAGGACCCGGCAGCCATCGCCAAACAGCTTCAGCCGCTCGGCGAAAATGGCGGCCTCCTCCGGAAAATCCGGATGAACCTCGGCCGCCACTGCGACGACAGCGTCGAGATCGGACACGGTCATGGTCCGCCAGTGAGATCCTGCTACCTTGGTCATCGTCGATCCGTCCTGCCTTTCCGCGCTCCGATATTGCACGCAAGCGGACAGAGGGTGAATGCCGATTTATTCTATTTTGGCAAAAGTCATCAAGCATTCCCGCGGCTACAGGAGAAAGCGATTTCCTCCGATACTGCGCCTCACCTCATCCCTGCCGAATGCGAAGGAGACCGCCATGTCGGACACCAAGACCCTGCCGAAGGGTGTCGTCATCAAGGGCGCAATGGGTCCGCGCTTCGACGAGATCCTGAGCCATGATGCGCTCGCCTTCGTTGCCGACTTGCAGCGCCGCTTCAACGAGACGCGCAAGCGCCTGCTCGCCTTGCGCAAGAAGCGCCAGAAGCGCTTCGATACCGGCGAGACGCCCGATTTCCTGACCGAGACCAGGCATATCCGCGAAGGCGACTGGAAGGTGGCGCCGATTCCCGCCGATCTGCAGGATCGTCGTGTCGAGATCACCGGTCCTGTCGACCGCAAGATGATCATCAACGCGCTGAACTCCGGCGCCAAGGTGTTCATGGCCGATTTCGAGGATGCCTCCTCTCCGGTCTGGGCCAATATGGTCGAAGGCCAGATCAATCTCAGGGATCGCTGGGCCGGCCGGATCGACTTCACCGAGCCGACCACCGGCAAGGCCTACAAGCTCAAGGACAAGCCAGCCGTTCTGATCATCCGCCCGCGCGGCTGGCATCTGCCGGAACGCCATATCGAGATCGACGGTGAAATCGCCTCGGGCTCGCTGGTCGATTTCGGCCTCTATGTCTTCCACAATGCCAAGGCGGCGCTGGCTGCGGGCTCCGGCCCCTATTTCTATCTGCCGAAGCTCGAGAGCCATCTCGAGGCCAGGCTCTGGAACGATGTCTTTGTCGCCGCTCAGAACGCGCTTGGCCTCAAGACCGGCACGATCAAGGCCACCATCCTGATCGAGACCCTGCCCGCGGCCTTCGAAATGGACGAGATCCTCTATGAGCTGAAGGATCACATGGCCGGGCTGAACTGCGGCCGCTGGGACTACATCTTCTCCTTCATCAAGAAGCTCGCCCGCAACCCGGCCTTCGTCCTGCCCGATCGCTCGCAGGTGGTGATGACCAAGGCCTTCCTGCGGGCCTATTCGCTGCTGCTGATCAAGACCTGTCACCGCCGCGGCGCCTTCGCCATGGGCGGCATGGCGGCGCAGATCCCGGTCAAGAACGATCCGGCCGCCAACGAGGCCGCCTTCGCCAAGGTCCGGGCCGACAAGGAGCGTGAGGCCGGCGACGGCCATGACGGCACCTGGGTTGCCCATCCCGATCTCGTGCCGGTGGCGATGGAGGTCTTCAACCGGCTGATGCCGCAGCAGAACCAGCTCGACAAGAAGCGCGAGGACGTCTCCGTCGGCCGCGAGCAACTGCTCGAGGTCCATGAGGGCACGCGCACCGAGGCCGGCTTCCGCGAGAACATCCGCATCGGCGTGCAATATCTCGAAGCATGGCTGCGCGGCCGCGGCGCGGTGCCGATCTACAACATGATGGAGGATGCCGCGACGGCCGAGATCAGCCGTGCCCAGATCTGGCAGTTCATCCAGTACGGCGTCACCGTTGACGGAGGCACCATCGTCACCGCGGATCTCTTCAAGCGCTGCCTCACCGAGGAGATGGAGCGCGTGAAGGGCGAGGTCGGGCCTGAAAACTACGCAAAGGGCCGTTTCCCGGAGGCGATCGAGCTGTTCTCGACCCTCTCGCTCGCGCCTGAATTCGAGGAATTCCTTACCGTCCCGGCGTACGACAAGCTCGGTTGAGTCCAACGACCGGCGCCGCCTGGGCGGCGCCGGTCGTTGCCTATGCCCCGGCGATGCGGATCAAGCGATATGATCGCTCCGTCGCAAGGCGACGTTGATTTCGCGCAGGAACTGGACAAGCGAAGCGCCGAAGAGCCCAACAGCCACGATGAAGAGCACGGCCACACCCCGTTCATGGGCCGACCCGACGAACGCAAACATGAACGCGAGCATCATCAGCAGGATCGTCGAAACACCGCTCGAGATGGCAAGACGCATCGCGCTGTTGATCAGATGGGCTCGCCGCTCGAGGCGGGGGAGATCAGCCTTGAGTTCGTGAACGACAGGCCCCTCGCCCTGCAGGCTGCTCAACATGCGCGACCGGTCGAGAATTCGCTCCAGGCGACTGATCAGGACCGATATCAGGCCGACGACCGCGCCGAGCAGGAATGCTGGTGCGGCAGCCTGGCTGATGACCAATGAAAGCTGGTTCACGGACGGAAGCTCAGGAATCATGGTTTCTTCGCCTCGTCGCGAACGCCGTCGGCCGCCGAGCGAATTGACCAACCGGGTGCGATAGACAGCCCCCAATCCCATCCCGGGCCCAAGCGATCATGCGTGGTTAGAGCGTGGATTCATGAAACTCGCGGCCGACGCGCCTGTCTACGGCTATCCGCTGGTGACAATGGAAATGCCCCGACGGATCCTCATTCATGTCGCGGCACCAACCTCAGCCCGAGCGCAGCCGGATTCCATCCTCAAGCAGCGGGAGTGCCCGAGCGGCTCGCGATGGCAAGGGCCATGACGATCATTGCTCCAGCCAGGCCAAAGGTGACGTGCAATCCGGTCGCGACCATGTCCGGAGATGCGACCGCGCTGCCGTCCGTCCCCGCGGCGAGAGCGAACACCGCACCCATCACCGAAGCACCGGTGATCAGGCCGAGATTGCGGGCGAGGCCGAGCATCCCGGAGACAAGCCCGCGCCCTTCCGGACCAGCCTCTCGCATCACGGCCGTGTTGTTGGCGGCCTGGAACAGCGCATAGCCTGGGGTGAGAACGATCAGGGGAACGGCATAGCCCGCAATCCCGATCTGCAGCGGCATGAGCGCGAAGAGAAGCGATCCGACGGCCATGGCGGCCAAGCCCACCAAGCTCATGCGTTGCGCGCCGAACCGATCGACCAAGCGGCCAGCCGGTACGCCCGAGAGCGCCGCGACAACCGGCCCGATCGCCATGACCAGGCCAGCGCCCGATGCATCGAGGCCGAGCGCCATGGTGAGATGGAAGGGGCCAACGACCAGTGTTGTCATCATCACCGCCGCGACCAGCGCGGTTGTGGCGAGGCCTTTCCGCAGCCCGGGCTCGCGCAGCATCGAGAGCCGGATCAGGGGCTCCGCGACCCGCGCTTGTACCAATACGAACAGGAGCGCGGCGACTGCTGCGGCTAGCAGGAGCCCGCCATTGAGCAAGCCGAATGCACCGCGGTTCCAGGTCATGGCGAGCGCATAGGCGACCAGCGCAGCGGCCAGCAGCAGCGTGCCGAGCATATCGAAGCGCGGCTTGTCTCCCCTCTTCTCGAGGCGATCGACCGGAAGGCTCCGCAAGGCGATCATGAAGGCAACGACGCCGAACGGGACAGTGACAAGGAATATCGCCCGCCATCCGAAGCCGTCGATGACAGCACCACCGAGCGAGGGGCCGAGTGCCGTGCCGACCGCCGACATGGTGCCGAGCAACCCCATGGCACTGCCGGTCCGGTCCCTCGGCAGGGCATCGCCGACAAGGGCCAGGCTCAGCGTCATCATGACTGCGGCGCCCGCCCCCTGCACCGCCCGCGCGGCGATCAAGCCGGCGAGGCCGGAAGCAAGGCCGCACCCCGCCGAGCCCGCTGTGAAGAGGGCTATGCCGGCCAGCAGAAGCGAGCGGCGTCCGACGAGATCGCCAAGTCGTCCGACCCCGACGCTCAACGTGGTGATGACAAGCAAATAGGCGAGGACCACCCACTGCACCTGCTGGAAGGAGGCTGCGAAGGCCTGCACCAGCGCCGGCAGGCCGACATTGGCAATGCTGGTGCCAAGCGAGGACAGCAACATGCAGAGGGATAGGCCGGCGAGAGCCAAACGAGGCGCGCCACGCTGGGCCGTCGGGGCTTCGGTGGGGAACGGCGGGTCAAGCATAGCCTTCATCATCGTGGGGGGCTCCGAAGCACTGTTCGAAGCAGGTAGCCACATATGACACCTGGCGGAAGACGCAGCATTTGCACTGATTCAGTGCATTTGACGCCATGTCATGCTGGCGAGCCGTGCTAGTCTTGCCAGCATGACGAGAGCCGACCTCAACTTGCTCATCACCCTCGATGTCCTTCTCACCGAAGGCAGCGTGGCCCGCGCTGCCCGGCGCCTGCGGCTAAGCCCGTCCGCGATGAGCCGAGCCCTGGCGCGGCTGCGCGAGACGATCGGCGACCCGCTGTTGGTAAGGGCGGGGCGCGGCCTTGTACCAACGCCGCGTGCACTGGAATTGCGGGAGCGCGTCGGTCCGCTCGTTCAGGAAGCGGAGGCGATCCTGCGGCCGGCCGAGGCGCTCGATCTGCAACGGCTTCTCCGGACCTTCTCGGTTCGGGCGAGCGACGGCTTCGTCGAGGCCTTTGGGCCTGAACTCATCGCGCACATCCAGGCGGAAGCGCCCGGCATACGGCTCCGCTTCGTCCAGAAGCTGGACAAGGATAGTACGCTGCTTCGAGAAGGCAGTGTCGATCTCGAAACCGGTGTCATCGGGGCGGCGCAGAGTCCGGAAATCAGGACGCGGGCGCTGTTCGCGGATCACTTCGTCGGGGTCGTGCGGCGGGGACATCCATTGGCCACAGGCGAGATCACCGCCGATCGCTTTGCTGCTGGCCGGCAGATCCTCGTCTCGCGGCGCGGTCTCGACAAGGGACCGATCGACGACGCGCTGGAGGCGATCGGACTGCGGCGAGACATCGCCACGATCGTCACCGGCTTCTCGCCTGCGCTCTCGCTCGCGCGTGGATCCGATCTCGTCGCCATTGTGCCCGAACGACACACTCGGACCCTGCGCGACGGCATGGTCACCTTTCCGCTGCCGGTTTCTGTGCCTGAGATCTCCGTGTCCCTGCTCTGGCATCCCAGGCTGGATGCCGATCCTGCGCACCGCTGGCTGCGCGAATGCGTCCGCCGGGTCTGCGGGATGCAGAATTCGCCCGATGATATGGGTGGGGTGCCGGCTGAAACAGGGAACAACCGAGGGCGCCGCCCGCAGGCTGATCTCCTGCCCGATTACTGACGTCCCGATGGCAGCAGCAGCCGCCCTGTCACAATCCGGCTGAGACACCGGGCCCCCGCGGCGACAGGTTCAGCGCGCCATCATTGCCCCGCAGAGCCTGGTCGCAAAGCGGTTGAAGCAGTGCGCATATGGCATCTGGTTCGCGCCCGCCGGACCGCAGCATGTGGAACACGGCAAAGCTGGTCAGCGCGAAGAGCAGGTCGACGGCATCGCGCTGCAGTTGCTCGTCGCGCCCACCCTGGCGGCGCACGAGCGCGGCCAGCGCCAGCCGACGGCGCTCATTGCGTTCTGCCAGGCTCTCCGTCAGTTCGGTGTCGCCGGCCGCTGTCGCGAACAGCCCAACCAGTCCGTCATCGGAACTCCAGAAGCCGCAGAACACCGTGACCAGCGCCGCCAAGGCCTCCTTCGGGTCAGAAATGGCCATTGCGTCTGCAAGATCAGCGATCCCGCCGGCAGCCGCCAGGGCGTCGAAGGTCGCCTCCAGCAGCCCACGTCGCGAGCCGAACTGATTGTAGACGGTCAGTCGAGTCACGCCCGCCGCGGCCGCCACGGCCTCTAGCGAGAGCGTCCTTCCAGCCGGCTCCCGAAGCAATGCCGCTGCCGCAGCGAGGAGCCGGCCGCGCGTTTCTGCGGTTTTGGCCTCTCGTTTGGCACTCGAATAGGGCCTTGACGTTCTCTCGTGACTCATGACTATACGGATTGTATATCCAATTTTGCCCATTCAAACGGGCGCTGTTTCGGAGCCTAGCCTATGGAACCCTTCCTGATCAGTATCATCGCCATGCACGTTCTCTCCTCGGTGTTCTGGGCCGGCACGACATTCGTGCTGGCCCGTACTGGTGCAAACGACGTCGCCCGCCTCTTCCGCCCGCAGTTCGGTGCCGCCGTCGTCGCGATGATCTCTGGCGCGCTCCTGTGGAGTTTCATCCATGCCGGGAACGTCGGAAACGCAGAAATGCTCCTTGCGCTCGGCGCCGGCACCTCGGTGGCGGCGTTGGTGATCCAGGCGCTCGGGGTGCTGCGCGGCTTGCGCAGGACCGGCCAAGCTGCGCCCTGGCTGGGTCTCCTCTACCGGATCTCAGCCGGGCTGCTGCTCGTAACCGTGATCTGCATGACGGTCGCACGCTATGTCTGAGCAACCGTCGACCGTGTCACACATCCCGACTTTCCCCGACCTCGCCGGCAAAACGGCGCTGGTCACTGGCGGCTCCGGCGGGATCGGCGCCGAAACCGCGCGTTGGCTGGCGCATAACGGGGTTTCCGTAACGGTTGCCGGCCGCGACCAACCCCGGCTCGACACGGTGCTGCGCTCCCTGGAGGCGATCTCCGACGGGCATGCCGCCGTCCGGATCGACTGCACCCGGCACGACGAGTTGGAGACCGCGCGTGCCGCGTTCGTTGCACGGCGCGGCAAGCTCGACATTCTCGCCGCCTTCGCCGGAGGTGGGACCAGCAGGCCCGTTGCGCTGGAGGATGTGACTGAGGCGGACTGGCACTCCAGCCTTGATCACAATCTGACCGCCACGTTCTTGACGCTCAAAACCTTCCTGCCAAGCCTCAAGCAGGGCCGCGGCGGCGCCGTCATCACCATGGCCTCGACAGCCGGCCGCGCGCCTTCGCAGGCGCCGCTCGGCTATGGGGTCGCCAAGGCCGGCGTCATCATGCTCACACAGCAAGCCGCACACGACCTCGGGCCATCCAGCGTGCGCGTGAACTGCATTTCACCATCGGCCGTATTGACCGACCGGACCGCAACACACATGCCTCCCGCCGTCAGGGCGCAGGTGGTCCTCGCTCATCCGGTCCGGCGGCTCGGCTCGTCGGCAGACGTGGCGGCGGCCACGCTGTTCCTCGCTTCGGAGAGTTCGGGCTGGTTGACCGGCGCAACCCTCGACATCGCCGGCGGACGGCTGATGCACTGATCACCGGCGCCAAAGCCGGCGAACCAGGCCAGTTGGGCTGGCAAGCGATCGCCTCGCCCCCCTGCCCCGCCCAAGAAGGCCCTTGGACAAGGACTCGCATTGAGCCCGTTGGGGCGCTTCGGTCGCCTGTATGCGTCTCAGCTGTCCCTGTCGGGCGCGAACATGGTGCCTTGCTGGAGACAGTCGCAGAGATCGCGATAGACCGCGGCCAATCGCTCACGTGACGGGCGGCTGGCACCCACTGCATCCTCGATCCGGCGGGCAAGGCTGCCATGCTTCAGGATGGTTGCCCAGATTGGTGTCCAGCGCGCTGGATCAATGCCCGAGCTGTCATCCATGTTCTCCAGAATGTGCCGCCAGAGATCGCCGGCGCGACAGGACTGACCGGAATAGTCGAACAGCCTGAGATAGGCCCCATCATCGATCATGGCGTCCTCGGCGGATATCACGCAGCTGTCGAATATCCGGGCCAGCTCCTCGGTGGCCATGTCGCCGCTGAGGCGCTGGAGATCGCCGTAGAGGCGATGAACTGCTCCAACGACAGCGGCGGCAACTGCGAGATCGGCTTCGGGGCACTCCTGGGTATCGATGACCCGAATTTCGATTGTGTTTCGGTCGAAGCGGGGGATGCAGCCCCTGGCATTGAGCCAGGGGTGCCTGAGGATTCCGCCGGGATCTGCAGACGCCATGACGGCAGAGATCGGCTCGAGAATCGTGTCTTCGTACGCGCGTTGACTGGAGACGGTGTCGGGAATGATCAGGCCGTTGATCAGGGGATAGGCCTTCGCATTGGCTCCGTAGGCCCTCATGCGGAAATCGCGGTAGGGGGTGCGCTGGCCGTCGGCAATGGGCGAGCTTGCAGCCAATGCTGGAATGATCGGCAGGACGCGACGGATCGCTTCGTGGAGCCGCGCAAATTGATCGTCGTCGGCAAAGGGGAGATTGAGATGGACGCTCTGCAGATTGGTCCACCCATGCGATCTGGTTTCGAAGATGCGCTGATAGGTGCGGTAGATTCCGTGGGGATCAATCGGCCACGGCTGAGCATCATATCGGGGATCCAGCCACGGATGCATTGCCGTCGGCATCAGGCGCGCTCCGTGGCCCAGAAGGGTCTTGTTCAATGCGATGACCTCGCGTTGCAGGGGCTGGGCGAGGTCTTCCAATCTGGCCGCCGGAGCGAGATTCTTCGCTTCCAGGACATGAAGCACGAACTCGTTGGACCAGCCGATCAAGCCTCGCTCCATAGCTACGGCGCCCGTGCCGGCGGCATGCGCCAGGACGATATCTGCAATGGAGCGGCATTCCAGATCGGCGGTTCCGACGATCGCGTATTCAATCTCGATTCCGAACCCTTCGAACGCATTGAGCGGCCTCATCCCAGGGACGCCGAAGAGCGAGGCGTCATCTGACATGTGCGCGGGGCTTGAACGGGATCGAGTGTGGCAGACAGCATGGGAKGGCCTTCCTGGGAGCGACTCCCGGAGACCCTAGGCTGGCAATCACCAGCAATTGCTTTCGCTGAAGCAGAAAGAGGCGCGCAGGACAGGACCAGGCAGTGGCATTCCGTCCACGGGAGATCAAAGGACGAGCCGGGATTTCGAGAACGGCTGCTGCCGCTCGCACGAAGGAACTGGCGAACGCGATCGCAACAACGAGACGCCGGCGCCCCTGCGGTCCTTGAAGGCCAGCTCTCCAGACGATGAACCCAGCGCAGGCGAGCCGCTCGCTCAAAGTCTATGAGAGTAGACGCTGAGTCCACCATTGCCAATCTACAGGTCGGGCGTCCACATCCGCATATCCAGCGCATCGACGTTGGAGAAACGACATGAACCCGATATCTGAACCGATCCTCACCTCCGGCTTTCCGCTCGGCAGTTCCGCAGGGCTGGTGACCGCCTTCGAATGGCTCGGCCAGCCCTATCGCCTCACCAGGGTGGATATGCTGGGAGAAATGCGCACCGACGCCTACAAGCGCCTGAACGGCCGCGTGGAGACGCCCGTGCTGATCACCGGCGAAGGCCGTGTCCTCACCGAGACGATGGCGATCGCCCTGTGGCTGGAGGCGCGCGACCTTGACCGCCGCATCAGCTTCGAACCCGGCACGCCGGAGGCCGACCGGCTGCATCAATACGTCGCCTTCCTCAATACCGGCTTCACCGGTGCGTTCGTCCCGATGTGGGTGGCGCTGGAAGCGGAAGGTGTAACGGAGGAGTATCGCGAAACGCTGCGCAAGTTCGGCCGCAGCTTTGTCGCCGAGCGCCATGAACAACTCGAGGCGATGATCGGCGACAGCGACTACCTGCTCGGCGACAGACCGACGCTGGCCGATGCGGTGTTTGCCGGCGTTGCGCGCTGGGTGGACTTCCACAAGGCCGTCGACCCACGCGACTATCCCCGCATCCTGGCGCTGCGCAAGCGCATCGAAGCCGATCCCGCGTTTCGCTTCGCGGTAGCCATCGAGGACGGCAAACAGGCGGCAGGCAGTGGCGCGATGAAGGGTCTCGTTCCGCTCGCCGATGTCCTGCGCAACGCAGACGGCGTACTCGCGGCCTGAGACGCATGAGAACTGACTGCGCGCCATGGGTGGTGGCGCGCAATCCCCCTCTCCGCTCAGGGCGTGCGGGGGCTTTCGTTGAAGGCCCGGACTGCTGCAGCGGCGAGGTCGCCGACCGATCTGGAAGGATCTGACATCAAACGAGCCACGATCCCTCCAAGCCTCGCCTTCGCAGCTTCGGCCTCATCTCCGGCAAGATCTGGGTCGCTTCTTACAGTTTCCCATGCTCGGGCGTGGATGGCCTCTGCGATAAGCATCTCTTTTGAATTCAAGACGCCGGGAACAGGGAAATCGAGGGGCAGCATAGAAAGGGTCTCGGTGAACCCGCGCTAGATAGTCCTCGCATTCCGAACGGCAAGGGCTCCGCCCTCCGTCGCCGGGGCGGGGCTCGACTGGATTCCGGCTGTCTGCCGCGACGAGCGCGGTGAGAGTGCGAGAAGCACGTCAATCGCACACAAGGGCGAGCCTGRCCGGCCCCGAATGTGCATGATGCGGACTAATGCTTTGACAGCACCGGGCGCGACGCGCTCAATCCCGCGGCAACCGGAAACCCTGCCATGCCTCGCCTTGCCTTGACGTCGACTGCTCTCGCCACAGCGCTGCTGCTCGCGCTACCGGCGTCAGCCAAGACGCTGAAGCCCGTCCGCAATGTCGAAGCGACCGAGGATTTTGCTGGCAAGAAGCCCGACAAGGCAGCCAAGGATGTCAGCGGCCTGGCCTGCCTGCCGGCGAATGGCGAGGAGCGGCGCTGCCTCCTGGCGAATGACGAGAACCGCTCGGCCCAGTTCGCTATCCTGACCAAGGGGCGCATCAAGCCTGCCGGCGTGGTCGAGCTGATCGGGGACAGCCCCTCCCCGACCGCGCTCGGCGCGATCCCCGCGTCTCCTTGTCCGACGATCGGCGGTTATGGCGAGTTCGACGGCGAGGCGGTCGCCTACGCCGCGCCCTATTTCTACATCGCCGGTTCGCATGGCTGCTCGCGCAGCAGCAGCGAGTTTCGCCTCTCGTCGTTCCAGCTCGCGCGGGTCAAGGTCGATACGGCCGGCACCCCCATCGGCCAGGTTGAACTGACCTACCGCCTGAGTGATCTGTTGCGTCGTGCCGGCGAGGTTGCGCCCTTTTTCGGCAAGCCCCTGACGGATGGCAACGGCCTGAACATCGAAGGCATAGCGACCGCTCATGACAGGCTCTGGATCGGGCTGCGGGCGCCGTCGCAGAACGGTCGCGCCTTCCTGCTAGAAACAAATCCGGACGAGCTCTTCGCGCCCGGCAATGAACCCGCGCAGGGCACTCCGACTGTGATCGCTTTCCCGGCTGGCCCGAATCGCGGCGTGCGCGACCTTGCTGCACTGCGGGACGGACGCCTGCTGGTCCTGGTCGGCCCTGCGCAGGAACAGGACGTTCCCTATGGCCTGCTGCTGCTTGACCCTGCCGCGCCCCAGTCACCGAGGGATCTCGGCACACTTGCACCGCCCAAGGATGCCAAGGCGGAGGTCGTGACCATTCTCGAGGAAAGGCCTGGTCGCCTGCGCTTCCTGATCGGTTATGACGGCATCAAGAATGGTCGATTCCAGGAATACGAGCTGCAACTGCCATGACTATTTCCTTCCGGTCTCGCCTTGAGGGCGTAGTGACGCGCTATCGCGCCGAGGTCGCCTCGCGGCGTGAGCATCTGTCGCTGTTGCGCTGGCAGATTGCCGCAGGCCATGCGCTCGACGAGCGCGACACCTTTCCGGGCCATGTCACGACCAGTGCGATCGTCCTGTCGCCGGACCACGCCCAGGTACTGCTGATCGACCATGTCGTCATCGGTCGCTGGCTGCAGCCTGGCGGCCATTACGAAGAGGCCGAAGCATTCAACCTTTCCGCTGCGCGCGAGGCCATCGAAGAGACCGGAGTCAGCAGGCTTGCCCTGCATCCCTGGCATCGCGGCGACGATCTGCCCTTCGTCATCGACAGCCATGACGTCCCCGGAAAACCCTCGCGCGGAGAGCCGGACCATATCCATCACGATCTGCAATATCTCTTCGTCGCCGATCCCGCGGTGCCGCTCGTCGCGCAGCTCGAGGAAGTTCACGCCGCAGCCTGGAAGCCTGCCGCCGAACTCGCCGGCATTGCGCCGCTCGTTGCGGCCCGCCTCGCTTCGGTTGCGGTGCGATAGCAGTGTCGCTGCAAAGATGTAACTTTATTATATTTTGGGAAGCCGGCGCAGTCTCGCCATTCCCGACCAATTTCGCGAGGATTCTCCCCGCAACTCTGGCGGCCAGTTAACGCTCTTGCAAATCATTTGCATCTGATCGATCTTGGGGCATCGATACCCGAGGACTGACCGATGCTGCCGAAGATTGCCGCCGCTGCCCTTGCCCTGAGCGCTCTTTCCGCCAACGCCTTGGCAACCKACCTGCCTACCCGCAAGAGCGTGCCTGCCGCCCAGCCGACGCTCTCAGCCTGCGCCGAGAGCGAAGGCATCCCGACCGACGCTTTCGGCTTCACAACCGGTTCGGACGTGGCGGAGTTCGGTTCGTTCGGGCCGAGCCTGACCTATGGCGGCGCCTTCGGCGCGCGCAGTGGCCGGTCGAACGCCCACGGCGCGCAGCTCCAGGGCTCCTATGGGCTCTTCTCCTGCTTCGAGATCGGCCCCTATCTGCTCGGTGGCTACACCAATGCTTCGGCAAGGGGGGATCAGTGCTAATTCAAGCAATAATGGTGCCGGCGTCGAGATGAAATACCGCCTGCTCGGCCGTGACTTGCACGGCATCGGCCTGACGGTGGTGCTCGATCCGAGCGTCAACCGCACTGATCCCGACGGCGCCGGCCGCTTCACCACTTTCAATACCGGCATCCGTCTCTTCGCCKACACGGCGCTGGTGCCAAGCAAGCTCTATGCCGCGCTCAATCTCTCCCAGGACATGACCTGGACCGGCCCCGCCCCCTATGGGCGCTCCTCGACCTTTACGGCCTCAGGATCACTGGCCTGGCAGGTCGTCGACGGCCTCTATGTCAGCGGCGAGGTCCGCCATCTGCGGCGCTACAACGATCTCGGCTTCGGCAACGAAGCGGGCTACGCCACATTCGCCGGCCCCGGCATCTACTGGCAGGCGACGAAACAGCTCGCGCTCTCGGCCGCCTACAATATCCAGGTCGCCGGCAAGGCCAAGGGTGAACCCCGTAATCGGGACCTCACCAATTTCAGCCAGCATCCCGTCAAGGTGAAAGCCGCCTACAGCTTCTGATCAGCCTGCATTGGTCAGCGCAGCAGCGAGCGGCCGGTCATCTCGTCCGGCTGTTTTAGCCCCATCAATGCCAGCAGCGTCGGCGCGACATCAGCGAGCCTGCCATCGGCCAACGCCTTCGCATCGCCACCGATCAGCATCACGGGCACCGGAAACGTCGTGTGGGCGGTATGCGGCTTGCCGGTCACCGGATCGACCATCAGCTCGCTGTTGCCGTGATCGGCCGTGACGAGCAGGGCACCCCCCATCTGCTCGATTGCCTTGGCAATCCGGCCCAGGCCCGCATCGACGGTTTCGACCGCCTTGATCGCCGCCGAAAGCACTCCGGTATGCCCAACCATGTCGGGATTGGCAAAGTTCAGCACGACGAGATCATATCGCCCCGAAGTGATCGCCGCGACGGCGCGGTCCGTCAGCTCCGGCGCCGACATTTCGGGCTGCAGATCGTAGGTCGCGACCTTGGGAGACGGCACCATCACCCGGTCCTCGCCGGGATAGAGGCGCTCTTCGCCACCATTGAAGAAATAGGTCACATGCGGATATTTCTCGGTCTCTGCCATGCGGACCTGCATCCGCCCTGCCTTGGCGACGGTCTCTCCGAGACCGTTCGAGAGCGTCTGCGGCGGAAACAGCGCCGGCATGATCTTGTCGAGTTCGGCGCTGTAGGAGGTCATGCTGACCGCCCTGGAAAGCTTCGGCACGCGAGCCCGAGTAAAGCCCGTGAAATCCGGGTCGAGTACCGCGGCCAGAATCTCGCGAATCCGGTCCGAGCGAAAATTGAAGCTGAGCAACCCGTCGCCGTCCCGCATGCCGGCATATCCAGCGATCACGGTTGGAACGATGAACTCGTCATTGACGCCCTCCGCATAGGCGCCGGCGACCGCCTCCCCGGCCGTCGCGAAGGCCTTGCCCTCGCCCAGCACCATGGCGCGCCAGGCCTGCTCGACGCGCTCCCAGCGATTGTCGCGATCCATCGCGAAATAACGGCCCGACAGGCTGCCGATCACAGCCTCCTTCGGCAGGGCCGCGGCGAAATCGCGTACATACTCTGCCGCCGATTGCGGTGGGGTGTCTCGTCCATCCGTGAAGACATGGACGCAGACCGGGATACCCTGCCCGGTCAGAATCCGGGCCAGCGCCACGGCGTGATCCTGATGGGCGTGCACCCCCCCGGGCGAGACGAGGCCTAGCAGGTGGCAGGTGCCCCCTGTATCCCTGAGTTTCGCGACAAGCCCGGTCGCGTCCAGCGCCTGCGCGATCGACTTGTCCTGGATCGCCTGGTTGATCCGCGGCAGGTCCTGCAGGACGACGCGCCCGGCGCCGAGATTGAGATGGCCGACCTCGGAATTACCCATCTGGCCTTCCGGCAAGCCGACATCGAGCCCCGAAGTCTTCAGGAAAGCGCGCGGCGCACTGGCCCAATAGCGATCGAAATTCGGCGTGTTCGCCAGCTTCACCGCATTACTGGTTTCATCCTCGCGCCAGCCCCAGCCATCGAGGACCATCAGCATCACGGGGCGGTTCGACATGCGGCAACCTGTGGGCATCAAGGAAAAACTGCTTGTGCGGATATCACGCACCGCGCCGCCAACGCGAGTGCTAAGAAGAAGCACCGATCCCCGATCCCGCGGCAAGGGAACCGCCCATGGCGCTCAAAGCCCTCGTTTTCGACGCCTATGGCACCTTGTTCGACGTCCAATCCGTTGCCGGCGTCACTGACGAKGCGTTTCCCGGCCATGGCGAAACGATCACCCAGATCTGGCGGCTGAAGCAGCTCGAGTACACCTGGCTCAGGGCGCTGATGGGCCGCTATGAGGATTTCTGGACGGTCACGCGCGACTCGCTCGACTTCACGTTGGCGACACTCGGGCTGGTGGCGACGCCCGATCTGATCGCCAGAATTGCGGCAGCCTATGACGCGCTCGCGCTCTACCCGGAGGCAAAGCAGGCACTCGAGGAGCTTGCGGGCTTCCGCCTCGCCATTTTCTCGAATGGCAGCCCGGCCATGTTGAAGCGCCTCGTCGCCCAGGCCGGAATCGACAAGTTGCTGGAAACCGTGATCAGCGTCGACGAGATCGGCGTCTACAAGCCGGACCCCCGCGGCTATGAGCTGGTAGAGAAGCGACTGGGCCTTGCTCGCGAGGAGATCCTCTTCGTTTCCTCCAACGGTTTCGATATCGCCGGCGCCAAAGCCTACGGCTTCACCGTCGCGCGCATCGAGCGCATTCCCGCCTCGGCCTTGCGCGCCGAGCTGGCGGCCCCCGGCGGGATCGGCCCCACGGCACTGTTCAAGGCTCTGCGCATGCAACCGGAACGGCTCGGGGCGGGCGCCGACCTCACTATCGCCAGGCTGACGGATCTTGCAGCCTACGCGACGAAACAGCGGTAAGACCCGCTCGATCACCCTGCGCCAGGAGACCCAATCGATGATCAAGTTCTACTATCATCCGTCGCCGAACCCCGCGAAGATCGCGCTCTTCCTTGAGGAAGCCGGGCTGCCCTACGAGATGGTGCCGCTCGATACCCGGCGTGGCGACCAGTTCAAGCCCGAGTTCCTGGCGATCAATCCCAATGCCAAGACGCCAGCCCTGACTGATGGCGACGTCACGATCTTCGATAGCAACGCGATCCTGCTTTATCTCGCGGAGAAGACCGGCAAGTTCCTCCCCGAGAGCACACCGGCGGCACGAGGCCAGATGCTCTCCTGGTTGATGTTCGTCGCCACCGGCATCGGCCCCTATTGTGGACAGGCCGTGCATTTCACCCGTTTTGCGCCTGAGAAGATCCCCTACGCAATCAACCGCTACTCGCGCGAGGCCGAACGACATTGGGGCATCATCAACGACCAGCTCGGCAAGCATCGTTACATGCTGGGAGACAGCTACACGCTGATCGACATGTCGGTCTGGGGCTGGTCGACGCGCGCGGCCTTCGCGCTCGGTGAAGAGGCCTTCGGCAAGCTGACCAACGTCAAGCRCCATCTCGATGAGATTTCCGCTCGCCCCGCCGCTCAGCGCGCGGTGGCATTGAAGGATCAGTTCGCCTTCAAGACGGAATTCGACGAGGAAGCGCGCAAGTTCCTGTTCCCGCAGAACGCCCATCTCGTCGCGTGAGCCAAAGCCCGAGCGGGCCGGCTCACGCCGGTTCGCTCAGGCCGCGATCACGAAATCGAACCGGCCGAGACGCCCACCTTCGGCAGCGCGGATATCCATCAGCAGCGCGCGATCGAAGATACCGTCGCGCGCATTGCCGGGCTCGCTCGGGAAATAGAGCTGGGTCGTCAGGACCGGCCCCTGTCCCGCCCGAACCTTCACATGAAAATGTCGTGTCCGGCCGGGATAGAGGCCGGGCATGCGGGTGATGAACTGGTACCGGCCCTGCGCGTCGGTGAACTGGTGGCCTCGGAAGAGAAAGCCCGCATTGTCATAGTCGCCGCTCGCATTGGCATGCCAGAGATCGACCAGGGCTCCGCCGACCGGGCCGCATTGCGGCGTCAGCACGAAACCGGACAGCACCAGCATCTCGCCTGGCCCATCTCCGCGCAGATCCCGCTTGAGCGGGGAGGACGGCGTGAAATACGGCCCCTCGGTCTGGCGACTGGTAACCGCCGCCCTACCCTCACAGGCAGGCGTCATCGGAAGTTCCGCTCCTTGGGCCCGGGCAGGTTCGGGACGAGACAGCGCCGCGAGCCCGGCCGCAGCGAGCGCGGAAGCGACGAGATCACGGCGGTTGAACCCAATTTGCGGCATCGCGCACTCCCATCCCGGATCCCAGTTTGGTGCCCCTCCCCTTGGGGTGAAGACCGGAGCCGTGCCAAAATATGGACGCAGCGTTCCGGGAAAGCAGTGGCAGAATGGCCCGTTTCACGGCACTGTGACCGCCGATTCCGCGTGCTCCGGTCTGGGTCGCGACGCGGCGAAGGAAACCGTATGCCGACCGATATCGAAATTGYCCGCGCAACCGAACTCACGCCCATCGCCAGCATCGCCGAAAGGGTCGGGATTCCCGAAGAGGCCCTTCATCCCTACGGCAAGTACATCGCAAAGATCGATGGCGCCGCGATCCCGGATTTCGAGCAGCGTCCAAATGGAAAGCTGATCCTCGTCACGGCGATCAGCCCGACGCCCGCCGGCGAGGGCAAGACCACCACGACGGTTGGCCTCGGCGACGGCCTGTCTCGCCTCGGCAAGCGTACCATGATCGCGCTGCGCGAACCGTCGCTCGGTCCCTGCTTTGGCATGAAGGGCGGGGCCGCCGGCGGCGGCTATGCGCAGATCGTGCCGATGGAACAGATCAATCTGCATTTCACCGGCGACTTCCACGCCATCACCAGCGCCCACAACCTGCTCGCTGCGCTGGTCGACAATCATATCTATTGGGGCAATGCGCTCGACTTCGATGCCCGCAATGTCGCGCTGCGCCGCGTCATGGACATGAATGATCGCGCCTTGCGGCAGATCGTGTCGTCGCTGGGCGGCAATGGCAACGGCTATCCACGCGAGGACGGCTTCGACATCACTGTCGCCTCGGAAGTCATGGCGATCTTCTGCCTCGCTCGCGACCATGCCGATCTCGAGGACCGGCTCGGCCGCATCGTGGTCGGCCGCAGCCGCGACAAGCGCGCGATCACTGCCGCCGAGCTGAAGGCGACCGGCGCGATGAGCGTCCTCCTCAAGGATGCGCTCATGCCGAATCTCGTGCAGAGCCTGGAAGGAACGCCCGCCTTCGTCCATGGCGGCCCCTTCGCCAATATCGCCCATGGCTGCAACTCGGTGATCGCCACGCGCGCCGCACTGAAGCTCGCCGATTATGTCGTGACCGAAGCCGGCTTCGGAGCCGATCTCGGCGCGGAAAAGTTCTTCGACATCAAATGCCGCAAGGCCGGCCTCAAGCCGGCCGCGGCTGTCGTGGTCGCGACCGTCCGCGCGCTGAAGATGCATGGCGGCGCAGCCAAGGATGCGCTCGGCCAGGAGAACCTGAAGGCGCTCGAAGCCGGGCTCTCCAATCTGACGCGCCATGTCGTCAACATCCGGAAATTCGGCGTTCCGCCGATCGTCGCGATCAACAATTTCGACAGCGACACCCATGCCGAGCATGAGCTGATCCGCCATTATTGCCGCAACCATCTTGGCGTCGAAGCCGTGATCTGCCGGCACTGGGCCGAAGGCGGCGCGGGCGCAGAGGAGCTGGCGCGCAAGGTCGCCGCACTGGCCGACGATGACGAGGCGGATTTCGCGCCGCYCTATCCAGATGCCATGCCGTTGCGCGACAAGCTGCAGACCATTGCCGAAKAGATCTATGGCGCGGCTGGCATCTCCCACGACGCCAAGGTCGGCGCGCGCTTCGCGGAACTCGAAGCTGCCGGGCATGGACACCTTCCCGTCTGCGTGGCCAAGACCCAATACTCCTTCTCGGCCGATCCCACGTTGCGCGGCGCTCCCTCGGGCCACATCGTTCCGGTTCGTGAACTTCGCCTCTCGGCCGGGGCCGGCTTCGTCGTCGCGATCTGCGGGGACATCATGACCATGCCCGGTCTGCCCCGGGAGCCCGCCGCAGAACGCATCCATATCGATGCGGAAGGACAGATCGAAGGCCTCTTCTAAGCTTTTGCGGCTGGATTGGACACTCGCACGGGTGATTTCTAGCTTCACCCGTGCAAGCATCGTGACAGAAACAGGCCGAATCAAACGCGTCGAATCACGACATCCAGTTAGGTTCGGCGGACGCTGTCGGGGCACTGCTCGGGATGAGGGCGAATATCGCGCGGCCGGCCTTCACCTCGGGGTTGAGGGGCCGGGTTCTCGTCTTGACCCTGGCCGCCCTGCTTGCGGTCGCCATCCCCTCGACCGCAGCTCTTCTCTGGATCGTCAACGCGACGGTCGAGAAACTCGGCACGCTCTTCGCCGAGAAGCAGATCCTGTTCGATCGCTATCGCGGGCTGGAATCCCTGATGCGGGAGGTCTCGCTGGCCGAAACGGTGGCGCGCTCCCCAGCCATTCTTGCCTGGGCGGCAGATGAGAACGATCCCGAGAAATCCGAGCGCGGGCTCGCTGAACTTGAGCATTACCGGCTCTCGTTCAAGGATCGCAGCTATTTCGTCGTGCTCGACGGCTCCGGCAACTACTACTTCAACGACAAGCAGAACACTTACGAGACCGCCCGCAGGCGCTACACCCTCTCACGCGAGAACCCGCGCGACGGCTGGTACTACAAGACGGCGGCGCTCGGCTCCGGCTGCCACCTCAATGTCGACCACGACGACAATCTCAAAGTCACCAAGGTCTGGATCAACTGCATCATCAGCAAGGGGGCCAAGCAGCTCGGCATCATCGGGACCGGCGTCGATCTCAGCCAGTTCATTCGCGAAGTCGTCGATATCCCGCAGGTCGGCGTGCAGAGCATCTTCGTCGACCGCAACGGCGCGGTGCAGGCGCATCGCGATCCGCGCCTTGTCGACTTTCATAGTCTGACAAAGGACCTCAAGGCCAAGAAGACGATCTTTGCCCTTGTCGACGAAGAAGCCGACCGTGCGGCGCTGACCGGCATGATGGCTGAGGTCGCGCGGGGTGAAGCCCCCGTCCGCTCACGCTTCATGACCGTCAGCGGCCGCGAAACGCTCGTCGGAGTGGGCTATCTCGACCGCCTGGGCTGGTTCAACATCAGCCTGATGGATGTCGACCAGATCATCGATCGAAGGCTGTTTCTTCCGATCGCATTGCTGCTGGCCACCATCCTGATGACTGCCGCCACACTGATGACCTTGCTGTTCAAACGCAGCGTTCTCGACAGGCTGGCGCGGATGGAAGCCTCCGTGATGCGCGTCCGCGCCGGCTCGTTCACAGCTTCCGACACTGACGCCGGCCACGATGAGATCGGCCGCCTGTCGCGCGCCCTCGAGGAGATGGCACGCGCGGTTGGCGACAATACCGACCGACTCGAGGCAATGGTACGGGAGCGCACCGAGACGCTCGAGCATCTCGCCCATCACGACCCGCTTACCTCGGTGCTGAATCGACGTGGCTTTGAAGGGGCCTTTGCCCAGGAGCAGAACCGGGCCCTTCGCACCGGGCGCCCGACGGCGCTCGCCCTGGTCGATCTCGATGACTTCAAGACGATCAACGATACCTATGGCCACCAGGCCGGTGACCGGGTGATCATCGAGGTCGTACACCGCATGTCCGCCGTGCTGCGCAACTATGATATTTGCGCCCGCTGGGGCGGCGACGAGTTCATCCTGCTGATCGCCGACAGTTCGCTCGCCTMGCTTTCGGCGATTGCCGCCAAGATCGTCAGCGAGATCAGGGCAGCCCCGATCGAGCTTAATGGGGCGCAGGCGATCACCGCGACCGTGAGCATCGGCGCCTGCATCGTCGGCCCGCTGGAAACCCTGTCGAGCGCGGCCGCCCATGCCGATGCCGCGCTCTATGCCGCCAAGCATGGCGGCCGCGACACCTTCGTCGTCTACGACCCCGCGCTGCACGGCCAGACGGGCCATCCGACGCTGCGGCTCGGTTGATCAGGCGAAGGCGAGCTGCACCTTCATCGCCCGCGACTTGTCGCCAGCCAGCTCGAAGGCCTCGACGGCCCGCTCGACCGGGATCGACGCCGTCAGCAGCGGAGAGAGATCGACGCTGCCCGAGCCGATCATCGCCACGGCCCAGTCGAACTCCTCATGGAAGCGGAATGAGCCCCGCAGATCGAACTCCTTGGCGACCAGCACGTTCATCGGCAGGGTGAAATTGCCGCCGACGCCGATCTGCACAATGACCCCGCCGGGCCGCACCACGTCGAACGCACCCGTCAGCGCATGCTGGTTACCCGAGGCCTCGAACATCACGTCGAAGGTTCCCTTCTCCGCGCCGTACTCCGCCTTGAGCCGCTCCGGCTCCGCCATGACGTTGATCGCGCCCGTCGCGCCCATCTTCAATGCCGTCGGCAGCGGACCGTCGACAACGTCGGTCGCGACGATCTCGGAGGCTCCCGCCGCCCTGGCAGCGACCACGGTGAGCACGCCGATCGGCCCGGAGCCGGTCACCAGGACCCGCTTGCCGAGGAGGGGGCCAGCGCGCTTGGCGGCATGGAGGCAAACCGAAAGCGGCTCGGCGAAGGCGGCCTGCGCCGCCGGCACATGCGCAGGCAGCTTCACCGCCTGCCGCTCCTCGACGACGAGCACATCGCGAAACCCGCCCTGGACATGGGGGAAGCGCATGGCGCTGCCATAGAACAGCATGTCGGTGCAGTGTTGCTGCTGGCCTGCCTGGCAGTAGCGGCAACGCCCGCAAGCCCGGCTCGGATTGACGGCGACACGGTCCCCCGACCTGACCCGCGAGACCTCGCCGCCGACCGCCTCGACCGTCCCTGCGATCTCGTGGCCGAGGATCATCGGCTCGCGCACGCGGATCGTACCGAAGCCACCATGCTGGTAGTAGTGCAGGTCCGAGCCGCAGATCCCGCCCGCCTCGATCCGCACACGCACATCCAGCGGTCCGAGTTCCGGCACGGGCCTTTCCTCGACCCGCAGGTCCTTCGCGGCGTGGATGACGACTGCGCGCATGGCGGTTCTCCCAGGGAAGGCCTTGCCGGATTCGGCCGATCTGCAATTGTCTAATCGATTGAAAGATGCTTACCCAAGCTATGCGGGCCCGCGCAAATCGAATTTCTTCGGCCATACCTGCGCCATCGAGGATACGCCATGTCGCTTTCGCTGTTCAGCCTTGAAGGCAAGATCGCACTCATCACCGGTTCGGGCCAGGGCATCGGCCTCGCCATGGCCGAAGGTCTGAGCGAAGCTGGGGCACATGTCGTGCTCAACGGCCGCGACAAGGGCAAGCTCGAGACCGCACGCGCCGCGATCGCCAATTCCGGCCGCAAGGTCTCGATCTCTGCCTTCGACGTCACCGAGCAGGAGGCCGTCGAGGCGGCCATTGCCACGATCGAGGCCGAGGTCGGGCCGATCGACATCCTGATCAACAATGCCGGCACGCAGAAGCGGGCGCCCTTCACCGAGTTCCCCGCCGAGGACTGGCATTACCTGATCAATACCAATCTCCATTCGGTCTTCTATGTCACGCAGGCCGTGACGAAGCGGATGGTGCCGCGCGGCCGGGGCAAGATCGTCAATATCGGCTCGGTGATGAGTGAGCTCGGCCGGCCTACCATCGTGCCCTACACCGCCACCAAAGGCGCCGTGAAGATGATGACACGCGGTCTCGCCGCCGAGCTCGGCAAACATAACATCCAGACCAACGCGATCGGCCCCGGCTACATCGTCACCGAGCTCAACAAGGCGCTGATCGCCGACGAAACTTTCTCAGGCTGGGTCAAGAGCCGCACGCCCGCCGGGCGCTGGGGCGAGACTAAGGAACTGGTCGGCGCCGCGATCTTCCTCTCATCGGCCGCGTCCGACTATGTCAACGGCCATCTGCTGATGGTCGATGGCGGCCTGACATCGGTGGTCTGACCTCCGGTTCAGCCCGCAGCATTAGCCTCGCTCTGCCGCATCCGGCTCGGCGGCAGACTATGGAAGCGCCCCCAGGCCCGCCGCAATTGCCGAGGTGAAGCAAAGCCGGCGCGTTCAGCGACCGCCTCGATGTCGAGGCGGGAACCGGTCAGCAACTCTCGCGCGACGGCAACCCGCATCCGATTGACATATTCGGTGACGCTCATGCCCGCATGTTCGTTGAACAGGCGCGAGAGATTGCGCGGGCTCGTTGCGGCGGCATCGGCAAGCGTACTCACCGACCAGTCGCGCACCGGGTCGGCCGCCACCGCATCCTGTGCCCGGTGCACGGAAGGGTGGATGTGGTTGCGGCCTTCGAGCCAGGGCGAAAGCTGCGGATCGGCGCCGGCACGCCTGAGATAGACGACGAGATAGCGTGCAACGGCAAGCGCGCAGGCATGCCCCGCCATCCCCGCCACGACATGCAGCATCAGATCGATACCGGCTGTAATCCCGGCACTGGTCAGGCGCTCGCCATCCTCGACATAGAGCCGGTTCTCAAGGATTCGGGCCGCCGGCGCAGCCTCGGCGAGTTCGCTGAGGCAGTCATAATGCGTGGTGCAATCATACCCGTCGAGAAGCCCGGCGCGGCCCGCGAGCAGGGCTCCGGAGCAGATCGAGATGAAGCGGATGCCCGGACGAACCGCCCGCCGCAGCCACGCGACGATCTGCCCCTCCTGGACCGCATCCTCCTCCCGGCTCGAGCCCTGATGGCCAAGAGGCGCATCGGCACTGCCGGGCAGGACAAGCAGCGAGCCGTCTGGCAGGGAGGCTGGTAAGGGACCGATGGCTGTCATGCCAAGGCCGATCGAACTCCAGACATCAGGCAGCGGCCCGGCATAGGTCACGGTGAAGCGCAAGGCGTCCTGTTCCAGATTGGCCCGGCGCAGCACCTCGATCGGTCCGGCGACATCGAGCAGCAGCACGCGCGGTGGTACGAGCACATAGACCGGCACCTCGACGGGCTGCTGCTCGCGCGTCATGCTGCCAGCTTCTTGCTGCGCTGAGTGAGAGCGTCCTCGACGGTGGCGATGCGCGCAAAGCGATCGGCCAGAACAAGCTCCGTCCGCGCCCGTATTTCGGCTGCGCTCCACTGACGGCCGGCGGCATCGGTCATCGGGAAGGTCAGGGTCGCCTCGCCGACATAATCGACCTCATAGCCGAGGTCCGACGCGTGGCGCGTCGTGGTCTCGCAGCACTGCTCGGTGCGGACGCCGGAGACGATCACGCGGCGAATGCCATTCTCGGTCAGCCAGACATCAAGCCCACTGCCAACGAGCGCGCTGTGCCGCCCCTTGCGAAAGACGGCATCTGGTTCGAGCGTGAGCGGCGCGAGGGTCTTCACGTAGCCGGAACTCTCGGCGAAGGGACCGGTCGGGTCGACGTGGAAAATCTGGACGACAGGGATGCCAGCTTCCTTGGCTCCGTCGACGAGCGCCTGAAGCCGCGTGATGAAGGGCGACACATAGGTCTCTTCAAAATAGGCACGCTGCCGGAAGGATTCCTGGACATCGATCACGAGCAAGGCGGTATCAGAGGACATTTTGCATCTCCCACTTGAGGTATGGGCTTATGCTAAAGCTCTGAGTAATTGGCGAAATACCAGATCGAGACGAAGGGCGGACAAATCACGCCATGACGATAGACGATGCCTCGCTCTCCCGGCAAGCCGGAGCTAGTCACCGTTTTTCTCCCTCGCCTTCCTCGCCAGCCTCTCGAACTCCGCGCGCATCGCCTCGAGCTTCTCCTCGTCGAGTTCCTCAAGGTCGAGCAGCTCCTCCCGAGCCCCCTCAAGCCGAAGAATAAGCTCGTMGAGCTTGATCTGCATCGCTGCGGTGTCGCGGTTCTGGCTGTTCTGGATGATGAAGACCATCAGGAAGGTGACAATCGTGGTCGAGGTGTTGATCACGAGTTGCCAGGTGTCATTGAAGCCGAAGAAGGGCCCCGACGCTGCCCAGACGATGATGATCGCTAGCGCCAGGAAGAAGGTCTGGGGCTTGCCGGCCAAATGGGCCGTGCTCTGGGAAAGGCGCGTGAAGAAGGAGCGTTCMGCGATCGCAGAGCGGCTCGATGGCATGATTGCTTCCCCCGCATGCGGAACGGTTACGTTCATCAACACGGGGCGGGCCAGTCCGTTCCCGGCGCCTGGGAACGGCTGCGATCCACGTCAGGGGGTCAGGCGCTGGGCGTGCCAGGAGATGTGCTGCGCCATGAAAGTGGAGACGAAATTGTAGGAATGGTMGTAGCCATCCCGCATGTGGAGCTCGAGCGGAATACCTGCGCTGACGCAGGCCACTTCGAGCAGCCACGGCCGCAACCCCTCCTGCAGGAAGCCGTCGGCCGTGCCCTGGTCAACCAGGAGGTCCTTGACCCGGTGGCCGTCCGCGATCAGCGCAGTACTATCGTAACGCCGCCAGCCCGCCTCATCGGAGCCGAGATATTTTTCAAAGGCCGGCCGCGACCAACCCGCCGTCGAAGGCTGCGTGATTGGTGCGAAGGCTGAGACCGAATGAAAGCGATCGGGATTTTTCAGCGCGAGGGTGATCGCGCCGTGCCCCCCCATGGAATGGCCAAAGATGCCCTGCCTGCTCATGTCGACGGGAAAGTTGTGAGCGACGATCTCGCTCAGCTCTGTGAGGAGATAGCTCTCCATCCGGTAGTTTCGGGCATAGGGCTCCTGGGTCGCATCGAGATAGAAGCCCGCACCGGAGCCGAACTGCCAGTTGTCGGGCTCGTCCGGCACGCCGTCGCCGCGTGGCGACGTGTCCGGGCATATGATCGCGATGCCGTTCGCGGCCGCGGCAGCGCGGTACTCGCCCTTGTCCATGACGTTCTGGTGCGAACAGGTCAGCCCCGACAGATACCAGAGCACCGGAACCGGGCCATCTTCGATCTGTGGCGGCAGGAAGATCGCGAAGGTCATCGGACAGGCGCAGACCGCGCTCTCGTGTCGGAAAACGCGCTGCGAGCCGCCGAAAGCCTTGGAGTTCGAGAGGAGTTCCATGATGTCCCTTTCGGTCGTTCGCGACGCGCAGTCCAAGCCTGATCCACATCATCATCCCTGCCGCGGTGAAGCGGAGATMAGGGATGATGACGGGTTTCCATGGAGGGTCGATGCGGCGGAAGAGCGGCCGGCTCAGTACACGACGACCGAGCGAATCGACTTGCCCTCATGCATCAGGTCGAATCCGTGATTGATCTCGTCGAGGCTGAGCTTGTGGGTGATCAGATCATCGATGTTGATCTTGCCCTCCATGTACCAGTCGACGATCTTCGGCACATCGGTGCGCCCACGGGCGCCACCGAAGGCTGTGCCTTTCCAGACCCGCCCGGTGACGAGCTGGAACGGCCGGGTCGCGATTTCCTTGCCGGCTTCGGCAACCCCGATGACGATCGATTCACCCCAGCCGCGATGGCAGCATTCCAGCGCCTGGCGCATCACGTTGGTATTGCCGGTCGCGTCGAAGGAAAAGTCGGCGCCGCCGCCGGTCAGATCGACGATCGCCTGCACCACCTTGTCGTTGCCGATCTCGGCCGGATTGATGAAGTCGGTCATGCCGAATTTCTCGGCCATGGCGCGCTTGCCGGGATTGATGTCGACACCGATGATCTTGTCGGCACCGACCATGCGGGCACCCTGGATGACGTTGAGGCCGATGCCGCCGAGCCCGAAGACCACGACATTGGCGCCGGGCCAGACCTTGGCGGTGTAGATCACCGCGCCGATCCCCGTCGTCACGCCGCAGCCGATATAGCAGATCTTGTCGAAGGGCGCGTCCTCACGAACC
>NZ_JBFTLD010000058.1:0-29621 GCF_056396265.1 Allobosea sp. 05T422_2
GCCTGAATCCGACGCTGCCGAACGAGGCCTTCGCCGAGATCGTGATCCTGACGAAGTCGATCGAGGGCCGAGAGCGCGTCAAGTCGCGCCTCGATGCCGCGATCGGCGCCGGCGCCTTGACCCAGGCGCGCGCGCGCGTCGACCGCTTCTCCTTCGGACCGCCTGTCGGCTTTCCCGTCCAGTTCCGCGTGATCGGCCCGGACCCGATGAAGGTGCGCGAGATCTCCTACCAGGTCCGCGACGCCGTTCGCACCAACAGKAACGCGGTCAACCCGCATCTGGACTGGAACGAGATGTCGCCCTCGGTGAGGCTGGTGGTCGATCAGGAGCGGGCCCGTGCCCTTGGGCTGAACGTGCGGGATGTCTCGCAGACGCTGCAGACCCTCGTCTCCGGGGCGACCGTCACGACCGTTCGCGACGGCGTCGAGCAAGTCGCCGTGGTCGCGCGGGCCGGCGAAAGCGAAAGGCTGGATCTCGGCCGTGTCGGCGACCTGACCATCGTCGCCCGCAACGGCGTCGCCGTTCCGCTGTCCCAGGTGGCAAGGCTCGACTATGTCCATGAGGATCCGATCCTGCGGCGGCGCAACCGCGACACCGTCATCACCGTGCGCGCCGACGTGGTGGACGGGGTCCAGCCGCCGGATGTGACGGCGCAGATCCTGCCGCGCCTGCAGTCGATCAAGAACAACCTGGAGCCGGGCTATCGCATCGAGACAGGAGGCGCAGTCGAGGAGTCGGAGAAGGCGAACGCCGCGCTGTTCGTGCTCTTCCCCATCATGTTTCTCGCGATGCTGACCCTGTTGATGATCCAGCTGCAGAACTTTTCCCGCCTGGCCCTGGTCTTCATGACGGCGCCGCTTGGCCTGATCGGGACATCGGCAAGTCTCAATCTCGCCCATCAGCCCTTTGGCTTCACCGCGCTGCTGGGGCTGATCGCACTCGCCGGCATGATCATGCGCAATACGCTCATCCTCGTCGACCAGATCGAGAGCGATGTCGCATCGGGATCGCACAGCCGGCGCGAGGCGATCGTCGACGCGACGGTCAGGCGGGCGCGGCCCGTGGTGCTGACGGCGCTTGCGGCGATCCTGGCCATGATCCCGCTGTCGTCGAGCGCATTTTGGAGCCCGATGGCCGTCACCATCATGGGTGGGCTCTTCGTCGCGACCTTTCTCACGATCCTGTTCTTGCCAGCGCTCTACGCGCTATGGTTCCGCAAGTCGCTGGATGAGCGTGGCGCGCCGGCGGGGTCGGAGCCAGTCACGCTTGTGCCGAGCTTCGCGACCTCGGTTGCCCACCAGATCATCGGACCGGAATCGTATCCGGCTCGACGATCGAACCTCACGACTGTCTTGGAGTAGCCTTGGTGACACATCCATCGCGTTACACGGCGCGCGTGACTGCCCAGAGCGAGAATGCGAGCCGGCGGCAGGACGGCATCGAGCCGCTGCAGGAGATTCTCGCGGTCGCCCGGCGGCTCTTCACGACCATTGGCTACCAGAAGACCACGGTCGCCGAGATCGCGGCCGAACTCGGTAAGAGCCCGGCACATGTCTACCGCTTCTTTGACAGCAAGAGGGCCATCAACGAGGCCGTCGCCGAGCTTCTGCTGGGTCAGATCGGCGACGAGCTCGCGGTGATCGCCGCCGGACAATCGTCCCCTCCCGAGCGTCTTGCCGCCTTCCTGCTTGCGCTCTCGGAGCTCAGCGAGCGGCATTTCATGACCAATAGCCGCGTGAACGACATGGTCGAGGACGCGATGGCTGAAAGCTGGGGCGTCTGTCTTCGCTACATCCAGCGCGTCGAAGGCCTGATCAGGACAATCGTCGAGGACGGCCAGTCTTCAGGCGATTTCAGCATCGAGGATGCGGCAGCCGGGGCAGCCTGTGTGAAGACGACCATGGTCTGCTTCATGCACCCGACGATGATGGCGCTGAGCGCGGAGCATGCGAGGCCCGAGATCGAACAGGTCATCGCCTATGCATTGCGGGGGCTCGGGGCCAAGCCCCGGCGCTGAGGAACGAAGCCCGCGCCGACCTGAGCGCCCAGTGCGTCGCCCGCAGATTGCGCAGGCGGCCGGCCGATCAGCGCAGCCGCCGGACCTCTTCCACCGTTACGGTCGGCTTCTGGCCGCCCCAGTTCGCCCGCAGCCAGTTGGAGAGGTCGGCGACCTCCTGGTCGCTGAGCTGCGCGGCAAAGCCCGGCATGGGCTGCATCCGCTCGAGCCCGGGAAAGCGCTGGGCCGGGATGCCGGTCAGGATGACCCGGTTCAGGTTGCGCGCATCCGCCAGCCGCAATGAGGCATTGGTCGCCAGCGGCACCACGACATGCGGGATGCCCTGCCCGTCCACGCCATGACAGCTGGCGCAGACGTCGAGATAGGTGGCGCGGGCCGATGCTGCCGTCTCGGCCGGAACGGCAACGGGCTGCGGCGGCACTGGGGGCGTCGCGCGCTCCGGCAGTGTGTCGAGATCGAACAGATAGGCCGACATCGCCGCAAGGTCGTCGGCGCTCAGATATTGCGTCGAGAAATGCACGACCTCGAACATCTGGTTGGTCATGGCGCCCTGCGCCGAGATGCCGGATTTCATGAAGCTTGCGAAGACCAGCGGATCAAAGCCCATGCGCGTCAGCCCGGCCTTGGTGATGTCGGGCGCTATGATGCCTTCCAGCTCCGAGCCCTGGAGATAGGCGCTCTCCTTCATGCCCATCGTCAGGTTGCGTGGCGTATGGCATTCGCCGCAATGGGCGAGCGCGTCGGTGAGATAGCGGCCGCGGTTCCAGGCCTCCGACCGCCCGGCCACCTCCGTCCTGGTGTCGCCCGACAGGTTGACGAGGTTCCAGAAGGTCAGCCCTTGCCGGATATTCATGGGGAAAGGCAGGTGGTTGGTGCGGTTTGCCACCTTCATCGGCTCGCGGCTCATCAGGAAGGCGTAGACCGCGTCGACATCCCCAGCCGTCAGCTTGCGATAGGAGGCGTAGGGCATCGCCGGATACAGATGGCCGTTCTTGCCGACGCCGTCGCGCACCGCGCGGTGGAACTCGGCGCGCGTCCAGGCGCCGATGCCGTGCTCCTTGTCGGGCGAGATATTGGTCGAGTAGATCGTCCCGAACGGCGTCTCGAAGGGCAGCCCGCCGGCCCAGGGCGCGCCGCCCTTGGTGACATGGCAKGCATAGCAATCGGCGGCGACGGCGACATAGGCGCCGCGCTTGACGAGCCCCTTCATCTGCTCCGCCGTCAGCGGTTGCTCGATCTCCTTGCCCACGACGCTGCGCTCCAGCAGGCCGAGGAAGACGGCTCCCGCCGCGAGCGCACCGATGAAGGCGACCGTCAGCACGGCCAGAAGCAGCTTCCTCGCCATGCGCGCTACGCCTTCACCAAGCCGGGTGTCCTGAGGACGAGATCGCGCACCGCCTCGAAATAGCGGACATAGCCGGTGCAGCGGCAGATATGCCGGTCGAGCGCCTCGCCGATCACCTGCTCCAGCGCCTCGCGCCGGACCGGGTTGCGCTTCAACTGGTCGAGCAGCACCGTCGCACCGGTGACGAAGCCGGGGGTGCAGTAGCCGCATTGGAAGGAGAAATGCTCGATGAAGGCCTGCTGAACCGGCGAGAGCTGCGTGATCGCGCCAGTGGCGTCGCGCTGGGCCTGCCCCTCCACCGTCCTCACCTTGCGGCCAGTGAACCAGTGGGCGCCGGTGATGCAGGTGCGCATTTCCTCGAGCGAGCCGTCGCCCTTCTCGACGATCACGGTGCAGGCATGGCAGATGCCCTGGCCGCAGCCCATGCGCGAGCCGGTCAGGTTGAGATACTCGTAGAGGAAATCCTGCATCATCATCGTCTCCGGCACGTCGATGGGACCGACGGCCTCGTCGTTGATGGTCAGGGAGAGCGTGCGGGTCGCGATGGTCATGCCAGCGCCTCTCGGATTTTCTCGGGCGTGATCGGCAGGCTGTAGAAGCGCTTGCCGATGGCGTGGGCGACCGCGTTCACGATCGCCGGCACGACCGCGATCATCACCACCTCGGCCATGCCCTTGGGCGGATCGGTCTCCGACAGCGGCGGCAGGATTTCGGCCGTCTGCGACCAGACCGCGACATCCCTGGATGTCGGCAGCTCGTAGCGGTTCCAGTTCCAGGTGCCGTTGCCCGGCCCGTCCTCGTAAAGCGGCAGATACTCCTTCAGGGCGTGGCCGATGCCCATGGCGAGCCCGCCCTGGATCTGGCCGGAGACCAGCTCCGGCACGATCTGGTTGCCGCATTCGAGGATGGAGTGATGCGACAGCAGGCTGACCTCGCCGCTGCCGGTATCGACGGTGATCTCGGCCAGCGTCGCCATCGGCGCGTAATAGGTGACGCCGGCATTGTTGCGCTGCGTCGGCGGGTAGGAGACCGAGGCCCGGTCGACGAAGTGCCAGCCTCCCTCCGTCATCAGGGCCTTGCGCTCGACTGGTGCTCCTTCGCCGTATTGCACCGCCAGCGCATCGATGGCGAAGCGGCGGCGCCCAGTGCCCGGCAGTTCGAACTCCGCTTCGGCCCATTGCCAGCGGTTAAAGCTGTGCACGGTGACGCCGGTGACGAGGCCGAGCCGGTGCGCCTCGGCCGCGACCTCGGCAAAGGACAAAGGCTGCATGGCCGCCGCATTGACCGTGCCGCGGATGATGCGCAGATCCTCGCGGCGCACCACTTCGGGCGCCAGCTGGCCGCCGCCGATGCCGCGCGACCAGAGCGAGCGCGCGGCGGGCCAGAGCGCGAGGTCGACAAGCGCGCGGGCCGCCTCGCGCGTCGCATGGCCGAGATAGTAGACGCTGTTGGAGGCGCTCATCGGCGAGGTGAAACTCGGCGTCCAGCGCGGGTTCGCCATGCGCCGGTCTTCCTCCTCCTGGGAGAGCGTATAGGGCTCGTCGCTGGTCTCGAGCGGCATCTGCGGCCAGCGCAGCTTGCCGAATTCGGTCTCGTCGGGTTGCCGGCCGAGGATGCCGGCGGCCATCACCGCCTGCGAGGTCGTGGCGCCCGTGCCGATCTCGTGCGCGACATGCGAGAGCTTAAGGCGGCCGCTCGCGTCGAATGCGAGCGCGCAGAGCGCCGCTTCGGCGCCGGTGCCGTAATCCTTGTGCACATGGCCGTAGCCGACGCCGTATTTCTTGCCGGGATTGGCGGCCTCGAAGGCGGCCTTGCGCTGGTGCCGGCCGGCCCAGAGCGGGTGCTTTTCCGCCCGCGCCAGGATCTCGTCATGCCGCAGCGCGCCTGAGGGAATCGCGCCCTGCGAGTTCTTCATGCCCGATTTCAGCGCATTGCGCCGCCGGAACTCCATGGCATCGAGGCCGAGCGCTTCGGCAGCCTCGTCGACCATCATCTCGGTCGCCGCCATGGTCTGCAAGGTGCCGTAGCCGCGCATCGAGCCGGCATCGACGGCGCGCGACGACAGGATCGCCGCGGAGAAGTCGCTCTTCGGCAGGTAATAGATCGACTGCGCCGCCGTCGCGCCGACCGTGCCGACCGAGACCGAAAAATTCTCGCGCCCGCCGCCATCATTGCGATAGCGCCCGGTCATCGCCCGGAACTTGCCGGTCTTGCGGTCGATGACCATGACCTTGTCCATCTGGAAGGCATGGCGCTTCAGCGCGGTCTGGAACTGCTCGTAACGGTCATTGGCGAGCCGGACCGGCCGGCCCTCGGCGTAAAGCCCGGCGAGCACGCAGTAGAACGGGAAGATCGCGTGGTCCTTGGTGCCGTAGCCGACGGTGTAGCCGATCTTCAGATCGATGCTCTTCAGCGGGAACGACGACTTCGAGACCATATGGGCCGCCATCTCGGCGACCTCGTGCGGGGATTGCGTGGCGATCAGGGCGTGCAGCATGCCGCTCGAACGCTCGTACCAGACATTGCCATTATCGGCCTCCATCGCCGAAGCATCGGCCGACTGGCTGGTAAAGCTGCGCCGCAGGACCAGCACGTCGTCACCGGCATTGGCGATCTCGCGCTCGATCTCGGCCGCCGCGGCCATGCCGCGCGCCATGGCGTCCCCGTCTCCGGCGGCGGGCCATTGCGGCTCCTCGCCCTTGAAGCCGGTGCGGATCGTCGTGTCCTTGAGCGCGGAATAGCGGTCCTCGGCCTCGGGCGTGCCGCCGTCGATCCGGACATAGCGCGCCGCGCCATAGGGGCCGGGCGTGGTGGACGGGCCCTCCGTGCCGTAGCGCACGACCTTGTCGTTGAAGCGCAGCCTGCGCTTGGCCGCGTCATAGCGGGCAAAATCGTGATAGATCAGCAGCGCGACCGGCTGGCCGAGCAGGCGTGCGGTCTGGCCCTTGGGGACGAAGAAGACATCGCCGTAGAAGCCGGGCGCCGGGATCGCGACGCCGTCCGCGACGAGGTCCTCGTGCAGCACCAGCCGATCCGGCCGGAGGTCTTCGCCGAGCAGGCTGAGATCGACGCTGTCGAAGACGCGGTCGACCCGCGTCGCATGGAGCATGAAGGCATGCGCCTGCTGCTTCGGCCAGCCTTCGAGGTCGCGGGCCCGGTAATCGCGCGTAAACGTCTTGCCGCCGGTGACCTTGGCGATGGCGTCGAGCCGGTATTTCGGCTTGCCGCCGGGGCCAAGCCAATCGGCTCCGGGATGCGGCGGCGTCTCGATCAGCTCCGCCTGGGTGGCCGAGGGCAGCAGCGAAATCCGGATGGCGACGCCGGCCACTGCGGCCTTGAGGACGGTTCTGCGGGATAGACCTGTCTTCATGCCGACACCCCGCTCGCTGACGAGCCGACTCTGCTCTCTCGCCGATAATATGGGCACAGCGCGGGCGCGTATATCGATATTCGAATTGGTCTGGTTTCAAGGATGGGGGATGTTTTACTGATCGGGAGTCGGCGGGCCGCGCTCGCGCGCGCGTCTGGCGCGATAACCGCATTCGTCGGCGGAGACTTTGGCCGGCGCCGACCGCTGCAGGGCGAACGATCACGCAGCCCCTTTCAAGTTCCGGTGGATGAAACCGGCGCCTGGCAGCCCCCAAGACCGTCGTTCCGGCTCCGGGAATAGCGGCGCAGCCCTTTCGGAGGCGCGAACGCTGGCTGCAGCTTCGCGCCACTTGCCGACATTCGACGCCCGCCGGAAAGCGGATGCTTGACGGCATTCGCTATGGGCGTCTGTCTGAGGCCTTAGAGGAGCGCGGCTATCCACTATCTAGCGTTTTGCACGGTGGGTGGTGCCGGCATTCCGGCCGAGCGGTGGTCAATCACGAACTGAGGCGGACATGGCGAAACTAGGCGGCAGGAGGGGAAACGCTTTGCGCACCCCGCTCATTCATAGTGCGGATGCCGTTCGCGGATTCTTCGCCCGGTCCGATGCGCTGGACTATCTGTGCCTGCGTCCACTGGACCATATCGCCTCGTCCTGGGAGGTCGTGTGGGACCGCGACGGCCTGCGCTGCGTCTCGGAGGAAGACAGTTTCGCGGCTGATCTCAACCTCTTCATCGACGAGATCGCAGGAGCTGTGCGACCCACTCGCTACCATGAGGACGAAGACGCGCTGATCGAGGCCTATCTGGGAGCAACCAAGTGGCCTCAGCAAAAGAAAGGCAACCGCTGGATAGTCGCTGACTACGCGTCGTTATTGGAGCAGGCGGCATCGGCCGATCTGCATGAAGCCCGACTTGTCAGTGCCGCGACCGGACGCGTTCATGCCGCGCTCGACTTCGGCCAGATGCATTTCGACAACATGGAAGAAGGGCACCGGCGCATCCTAGCGCAGGTCGTGACCATCATTCTCTACCAGCGCTATTGCGTTGGGACGTCGCTCTTCAACGATCGCGAACAAAGTGAAGCGCTATAGTGATCGTATGGTCGCCGATTATGCGTAGGTTCATGGATTAAGATCGCGTATGGCCCGATCGGCACGGCGTTCCAGCCGGCGTATCTGCCGCACGATGTCGCCCGCGCCGAAGGCTTTCTCCGCCCTGCGGCCATAGGCGGAGAAGTTCCTTACACCGACAGGATAGAACCGGCGCCTCAATCGTTTCGTGTAAATCTTATCGGMACGCCCATCGGCAATCGCCTGCTCGCCGAGCAGACGGGTCTTCTTGACGCTGTATTTCAACTTGCGGAATTGCCGCGCGAATGAGCTCGGCCGGATCGATGCTCCCTTCTCGGTGACATTGAATCCGAGATACTGGAAGCACGCCGTGCCGCTGGCATCGAATGCGGCCCGCTCGGTCTTCGTGCTGTTGATCTCCAGCTTCACGGCCTTGATGGCGTCAGTCAGGGCGTACTGGATCATCGCCTCGCACTCGGGCTTGCAGATCACGAGGATGTCGTCGGAGTAGCGCTGGTACAGCGCATCATTGTCACGGCAAAGGAACGCCATGGCCCGGTCGACATCGACCATGTAGAGGTTCGAGAACACGCTGCTGATCGGCGTGCCCTGCGGGATGCCGAAGGCGTTTGGATTCGAGGTGATCGCAATGCCAGCGGCCTTCACCTCGGCGATCGAGGCGACGGGTTCGGGCTTGCGCGACCTCAGTCGCGGCCCGATGTCCGGATTGGCCGCGAGGGCCGCGCGACTAACGTAGCGGAAGCGTGTCACGTGCCGAAATACGCCATACCAATCCTGGCTCAGCTCAGCGCTGCCGAGCAGTCGCTTCAACTGCTCCTTGAGCAGGCGGTGGTCGAGATTGTCGAAGAAGCCCGAGACATCGAAGCACAGCACGATACAGGAGGCATTGGCCTTCGCAAAACGAGCGGCGGCGGCGGCGAAATCGTAGTTCGACTTGCCAAGGCGGCGATAGCCGATGACGTGGTCCGTCAGGCCTTCGCGGTGGTAGAAATCATCAAGCCGCTGGGTCAGGTCCGCAGCGTATTTCGACAGGATGCAGGCGTCGCGGTGGGACGCGTACATGATCGGCCTGGGCTTGTAGACCGTCTTGCCGTCATCGCGCTTGTAGCGCTTGACCCGTTTTTCATAATGTATGAGCGGCGACCAGGCGTGCCGCTTGATACAGGCTCCAGCCTCAAGGTTCTTGGCATAGGCTTCGCCTACCGGCGCGTCGAAATGCTTGTATCCGCGCTTGCTGAACCAGGCCGGCCGCATCGCAATCCCATTCTAGCAGAGTCCGGGGAGCTAGCTCCGACCCAGAGCCCCGGTTTTGGCCGGACGCTCCCCAGACGCACGCCTCAATCCGTCAGCATCTTCCCGTTCTCGTCAGACCAGGTGTCCCCCAACGCGGGTCAAATAACGCTAGGCAGTATAGTGTAGTCGTGGAGGTCCGAGCGATGCTCGAAGTCTCGTCGATACAGATCGCGGCGATGATGCTGACGCTCGTCGGCATCGTCGATGCGGGCCTGTATGAGGTTGACAGTTTCAACGACCGTACCGACGGCCAATTCCGGCGGCCCGGCAGAGATGGAGGTCGCTAGCCTGTTCCGCAAGGGCATCTCGCGGCCTCTTCCCACTTTTCCCTTACGCAGGGGCCTGCGAGTTGCGTTTACTCGAACAACGAGCGTCGGCCGCTGCAGAGATCAGATCGGCGCTGAAAGCGGCTTCCTCTCTAGACAGCCGACCGCTCCGAGTAGCTGATCGATGCTATCAGCAAAGCAGTTTGTTGTTGATGGCCTGCGGTCCGGCTAGACCTGTAGCATGCACGAGATTCCCGACAACTTATTCGCGACCCAACAGATGCTGACCGAATTGATAGGGTCGAAGGCAGAGAGTCTCGGGTCGGTTTTTCACCCGTATGATTTGCGGGTCAGCGTTGCCGCTGCAGGCGGTCTGCTTACGGTTCCAAAACTTCAGGCGAACACGGTCAGACTTGAGGCAATTGCGCACCTGATTATCGCCAGCGCTTCTGGAAAGAAGAAGGCGAGCAAGCAGGATGCCGCCCGCTGGTTTAAGCAGGTGGGGCAAGCCTTCGCGCACATGGAGGATCCGGCTGAGGATGTGTTCGTTGGCAGCGTGCATGTCGAGGGACGTAATTACCGCGTGCTTGAGGGATTGGCAGAAGCAAACTGCCATCACTTGCAGCATATGCTCACGGCCGTCGAGAACATGCCCGACCGTGGCGTCTATGCCGCGCTTAAACAGTCTTGCCGCGCGATGCTTACGCTGTCCGACCTCGTCTGTGCTCGCTCAGGGTTGGAGGCCTTTTGCCGCGGTGGCGAATATGGTCTCGATGCGTTGCCGGTTAGTGACCTTCCGACGCTCAAGACGCTGGCTGCGCGTGTGACCTTTTCGCATGACGACCTGGTGCGTACTGGCATAAATCGCCGGTCGCTTGGTCGGTTTTGCTTACCACCGTCACAGCGCAATGTAGGTTTTGGAGGATATGGCGATAGCTGGCTGGAGAGGCAGCCGTTGATCGATTTTCAGGATGAGATCGTTGTTGCGCTGCCATCGGCCATAGGAACGGCCATACGGCGAGCAGTGATTGAGGCCTGTCACGGCGCCGGGGCAGGCTTCGCCTTGTGGACTGGCCTGCTTATTGCCCAAACCGAAGAACTTGCTTTGAACCCCGCTATTTCGCGTATCGGCATCCCTCCCACGGAGATGAAACGGGATTCCAATGTGGTTCCCTCCAAGCCGGTCGAGTTTCAGCCAGGCTTGTGGTTCCATCTCGTCCTTCTGACCGATGACTTCACCGGATTCAATGAGACAGGCTTCAGTAGGCCCAGCTCATCTAGCGACAAGATGAGGGCTGAACTACAGCAGGCCATAGATGCCGCTGCTGCAGACACCAAAGCCCAGCCCGGATTCAAACTCGGAATTTCGCTCATCGTCCTTTGCGGCTTCGGCAGGGCGCAAATGGTCGAATTTACCCGTCCCGCACATTGGCTGGCCGAAGGCATAAGCAGCTATGATCTCGATGTGTTGGGCTGGCGCCACGACTTCAATATCGCCGAACTGCTCAAGTTCCTTCTTGCCGAAGGCGCCGCGGGGCATATGGGTTTTCCATTGATGGCGATCAACGGGCTTCTGGCTCGTATCGGCTTTGCCTACGAGAACAATGGCCATGTGGTGCCCCATGAAGCCATGCCGGATGGCGCTGATGGTGCCACCCTCATGGTGCCCACCAACGCACATCTGCGGCTCAGGGCCGAGCACCATGCCCGCTTCGACAAGCACGCGGTAGGCGATCCGGCAGGCAAGGTGCTCGTTGTCCGCCGTAAGGATGGGGGCAAGCGTTCGCCGCAGAATACGCAGCGGGTTTATGTCTCGCATCTCGATGCTCGATCACTCCGCTATCGTGGAGTGTGGAGGTCGGGTAGCCGAACATGGTGGCTTGAAACCGTACCCTTGGAAGAACGCTCCGACCTCTACCCCGTCTTTGAAATGCAGATGGTCTGGATGGAGCGCCTTGCCCCTATATTGGTGGAGCACGTGCCGAGCCTCCCGGATTTTCTGACCTGGAAAATCGTCACGCCTGCATGGCCCGCTATCCGACCGGAAGAGCTCAATCCACCGCCCGTGGAAGAACTGAAGACAGCCATCAGGGCATCCTGCGATCAGGGCGCACGCGTTGTTGCCACGGAAATAGGGTTGCCGTTCTTCCACGGGCTTTCCCATCCCGACAACATCTCTGAAGTCACCTTGGTAGAGGTCTTCCTTGAACAGGTTGTTACGCTCGTAGAAGGCAAGGCGGTCGATGTTGACGCGCTTATGCGCAAGATCGTTCCCTCGGCCGAGGCTCGGCAGCTCCACGCGTTCGCGCCGCAKGATTTCCGCGATCATGTTCGCGACTCGGTTCCGAACGACGTCGTTGAGATAAGTCGGTTTGATGATGCCTCCCAGCGGCTGGGATTAGGGTGGCATGGGCTTCCCCGGCCCGGTGGTACGGTTCACGGACGTGATGAATGCACTAAGGTGCTCAATGCGATCACTACTGCCGCGGAGAAGATGTTCTGCGGGCATCTCAGGCAGTTTGAGAGACACGCCCTGATCCGCCGCGTGGTGGAAAATCACGAGGCATCGATTATCGGCAAGTCACGGTGGGAGCGAACCTCAAGTGCTGTTCTTGACCTTTCGGCCAACCCTCAGGAAGCCCACGAAGAAGTCTCCAAGAGCATTCAAAAGGCCAACGCCACCGGTTTAGCGAGCCGGATTATTCTAGAGGCGGCATTGTGCGAATGCCCGGTAGGTGCCGGCTTTGAGGTTGCAGATTTCGACCTATCCAATCTGATGGCCCTGGCGATGATGATCCATCATCTCGGCKGTTACTCCGATGCCATCCGTTACGAAGGCATGCGCCCCGAAATACGCATCTCGCCGGCCGGTGAGGTGCAGATTGATGTGTCGTTCTTCGAGGCCATCGTGACACCTGTGGGAGAGTCCTTTGTTACCGGGCAGATCGACAGAAGCCGCCGCGACTATTCGGAATTACTGCATAATCCCGAACCACTCACCGAAGAACAGGCGACCAGTCGAACTGACGCCCGCTTCGCCACCGCGTGGGAAGCGGAAATGGGCATTTCGCTCGGGAACTTTCGCACGGCGCTTGAAGCGCTGGAAAATCGACTGTTCAAGACCGGGAAGGCATCGGAGGTATTGCCCAGACCGGCATTGCTTCAATACCTCTCCAAGTCCGTCGATTGCGCCGAGCAGTTTATTGCCTCGCTCGAATTTCTGCCGCGAGACGGCTGGAAGAACGTCCCGCCGCCCTACACCGATCAGGATCGGCAGCCGTGGCGGTTCAGGCGGCGTTTGTCTGTCGCACAGCGTCCCATTCTTCGGCTCGAACCGTCCCCTAGTTCAGATGTCGTGATTGCGCCCKGCATGATCCGGGACGCTTTTCGTATTCAGCTTCATAATTTTTACTACGGCCAGTATGATCTCAGTTCGATTGCATCAAAAGAGATGCGAAGCTGGAGAGAGTACATCGTTGCGAAGGAAGCAGCGGAGTTTGAAGAACGTGTCGTTACGCGCTTAAAGCAACTCGGATGGCAGGCAAAACGAAGCGCAAAGTTCCCTCATATTCTTGGCCGCAAGCTATCCGAAGATCCCGGCGATATTGATGTACTTGCGTGGCATTCTGACGGACGTGTCATGCTCCTCGAATGCAAGGACCTCCAATTCGCCAAGACTTCCAGTGAAATTGCCAAGCAACTCTACAAATTTCGGGGCAAAACGGACGAAAAGGGACGCCCGGACCTTCTTCGTAAGCATCTTAAACGGATGGAGCTCGCACGAGAGAACGCGACCGCGTTTCAATCCCATCTTCAACTGCTTGAGGCGAAGATCGATGGCGCTCTGGTCTTCGCGCACACCGTCCCGATGAGCTTTGCAGCCGAGCGGATAGGCCACGACGTCAAACTGTTCACCCTTGCGCAGCTGGAATCGGCTCTTGAAAGCCCCGCACAGACGTAATGCCGCGCGACAGCTTGCGCGCTGCAAGGCCATGCGGCGGGCATCAGGTAGCTCTATTGCAAGCCTCTCTCCCGTCTGGCAGGAGCCCCCTAACCTGCCAGTCCGATCTCGGCCCCATATCGGCAGGCCCACCTGCGATGGTGAGTTTGCCGAAAGCGGACATGTGCCGCGTCAGCGAAGGGCCAACTCCGGCACCCAGACACCGTTCCTCAAGAGTCTCAAATCGAACTTCCCATTGCCCTCCCCCTAACTCAGCCCCGCTCGCCCCGGATCGAACGCCCCCACCGCCGCCTTGATCTCCAGCATCCTCGCCATCGCCGGCGGCTTCTTCAGCCTGCCGCTCGCATCGTCGCCTACGGTTCCGCAGACCGGCAGGATGCTGATCTCGTCGTCCATGGCGACCGCGGTGAGGCCGAAGCTGTAGTCGGGGAAGCGGGCCTTGAGATGAGCGAGCAGGCGAGGCTTGGCCGCGCCGAACTCCGCCTCGCGGCCGAGCGGCGGGAAGATGACGAACTGCGTGGCTTGCTCGAGCCCGTCGGTCCAATGGCGGTTCATGCGCTCCACCTGAAGGTCGGCACGAGGGTGATGGTCTTGCCGAGCCCGCCGCGCTCGCGGCAGACCGAGCAGGAGAGCCGATTGTCGGGGCGCATCAGGGTGCGCGTCCCCTGCCCGATCCCCTCCTGGCTCGCGCCCGGCCACATCCGCTTCGCGCGCCCGCCATCCTCGCATCGGATGTCCAGCAACGCCCTCGCCGCCGCTCTGATCTCCAGCAGCCGCGCCAGTGCCGGCGGCGTCTTCAGCCCTCCGCTGGCATCCCCGCCCGCGGGACTGACGCTGTTCTGGATGCACTCACGGATGGCGTTTCGCGCCTCGCCGGACAGGCCGATCGTCTCGGGCACGAAGCCCCCGAAGAACGGCGCGAACGCGACGGGGGTCTGATCGATCGGCGGGATGCTGCAGCATAGCTGCGGCATATGCCGGGGCACATGCTGCAGCATGTGCTGGGGCATTGCCGCGGCAGATGCTGCAGGCATGCCAATCACAATCACAATCACATACAACAGTATCTAACGATCCTGTTGTAGGGCGCGCCAGGGCGCCGCCGGCCATGTTCCGCTTCTGGACGGCCTGCAGTCGGTTCGCTGGAATAGTCATGCGCTCCTCCTGAAGATCGGCACGAGGGTGATGTTCTTGCCGAGCCCGCCGCGCTCGCGGCAGACCGAGCAGGAGAGCCGGCTGTGCAGGCCCATCAGGGTGCGCGTCCCCTGCCCGATCACCTCCTGGATTGCGCCCGGCCACATCCGCTTCGTGCGCCCGCAATCCTCGCATTGGATGTCCAGCGACGCGACGTAAGACAGTTCGGGCCGCTCACCACTTCCCGAATAGGCCAGGCTCATCACACATCCCTTTCGTTCCTGTTTCGTTCTCATTTAAGCCAGAGGGCGGAGGACAAGTCGAGTCGGTTTCGACGGCTCGCCCCCCGCCGATTTCGATAACCTTCATTATTGACATGGCGATAATTTAAGTTATCGTTTCGACATCGAACGGAGAGGCGCGCCGCCCATCGGGCAGGCAGCGCCCTCCCCGGAGGAGAGCGGGATGATGGGGATGAGCGAGATCAATTTGGTCACCACGGACGGCGAAGGGGCGCGCATCGGGCGGCTGGCGGCTGATCTCTCGCCGCGCTGCGCCAGCCTCGTCGCCGCACCGGTCGGGGCCTGAGATGGCCCGCAGCTTCCCGGTGAGTATCGAGACGCTGGAGCTCGGCCATGACGACCGGTCGGAGGGGTTTTACGAGCTGGTCATCGGCACCGACGCGGACGCCACCTTCTTCGATCTCCAGGCGATGACCAGCGACGGCAAGACTGTCCGAGCCGAGGACTGGCGCTGGGGCATGGCGCAGGAATGGATCGCGATCCAGGCGCTACGAAAATTCAGCCAGCTGCATGAGGCGATGATCGAGGCGACGAGCCCCGATGCCCGCGCCGCAGCTTACGCCGATTTCACCCGCGCCCGGCGCCTTGAGGCCGCGGAGTGAGCGCCATGGCGATGACGAGCCTTCCAGCCCTTCCCCCAGAGGATTCGCAGATGACGCCGATCGCCATCAGGAGCGCTTTACGCACCATTGCGGGGGAAGCCGGGCCTGCGGCCTGGGCCGATCTCTCGGTCAGCACCGAGCACCCGGATGAATCGGCCGTGCGCGGCGTGCTCTACCCCGAGGGGATCGCTGCCGGCCACTGCATCCATGGCCGTGGGCCAAGTTTTGCCGAGGCGCTGGAGGATCTCCGCAGCAACTGGGCGCAGGCCCGTTCGCTCGCGGACACAAACAGCATCCGCAGGATGGCGCTCGCGATCATCGAGATCACCGGCGACCAGGGCGAATGCGCTGATGCGGCGCTGCGCGGCGCCGGCTTCGACCAGCAGCAGATCGCGCGCCTTGGCGCCCTCGCCTGCTCGGAGGCGACGCGGCTCGCCGCCGGCGGGCCGTTCCGGATCATCACCATGACGGGTGCGAATGCGCAGGCCGCCGGCCTGCCCGTGCCGTTCCGCGCCGACATCCCCCACGCTCTGCCGCTTGGAGGCTGACCGATGGCACCGACCATCCTGGAATATCTGATCGCCGCGCTGGTCGCCCTGATCCTCCTGGGGGCGCTGCTGATGCTGTTCATCCGCGTGCTGTTCTGGAAGCCGATCCCCGACGAGGACTGGTCGCAGCACAGCGACGAGCGGCGGTTCGACCAGCGCTATCGCGACGCGGGTGAATGAGCGCCGCGCGATAGCGCAATCCTCCCGGCTATCCCCGCGCCCTGCCGCAGCCTCAGAGCCGGCAGAGCTTGCTACCCAACGGCGCGTCGAGGCGTATGATGGGGAGCCGCCGGTGTCCGGCATATCATTCGACGAGTGGCCTTCCTCTGTTCAAGTCCGAGACCTGGCGGGCGCGGCGCCGACGGGGCTCTGTGGAGTGACCGATGAAGCCAAGCTGGCGTCTCGCTTTCAGCCCCGTCCTCCTGGCCGGCCTTGTTCTGTTGGTCAGCCTCGTTCTTCCCGGCAATTCCGCCCATGCGCAAACGGGGCGCAAGCCCGCCCGGATCGGCTGGATTTCCCTGTTTCCGCTGGCTCAGGTCGAGAGCTATCTTGGCGCCTTCCGAAGCGGCCTCGCGGCCGAAGGCTATATCGAGGGCCGGAATATCGAAGTCCTCGCGCACTCGGCCGACGGGAATCCGGAACGGCTGTCGGCCGTCGTCGACGAGCTCATCGGCCTCAGGCCCGATGTGATCATCGCTCAAGGCACGGCCATTTTCGGCCTGCGGGGGCTGACCGAGATCCCCGTCGTCTATGGCTTCAGCGGCGACCCCGTCGCGGCTGAACTCACCGACAGCCTGGCCCGCCCGAGCCGGAACCTGACCGGTGTCAGCTTCATGGCGATCGAGTTGAACGAGAAGCGGCTCGATCTGCTGCGGATGGCTGCGCCACAGGCCAGGAGTGTCGTCCTGATGGGCGACCCCGTCCATCCCGGCGCCGCGCTCGAAATCGCCGCGTCCCAGGCCATGGCACGCCAGCTCGGGATGGAGCTTCGGTGGGTTCCGACGCGCAATGTCCAGGAGGTCGGCGACCTGCTTGCAAGCCTCGCCGGGCATCCGCCGGACGCGCTCGTGGTGCTGCCTGACAGCGTCATGCTGCAGAGCCAGAAGCAGATTGCCGCGTTCGCCTCGGCGCACCGGATCCCGGCCCTATCCGGCTGGAGCACGTTTGCCCGCAGTGGCGGGCTCCTGACCTTCGGTCCTCGCCTCGAGGAGAGCTTMAAGAGGCTGGCCTATTATGCCGCTCGCATCCTCAAGGGAGCCAAGCCCTCCGAGCTGCCGGTTGAACGATCCTCCGAGTTCGAACTCGTGCTCAACCTCAGGACGGCAAGGCAGATCGGTCTGATCATACCCGATGCCTTGATCGCCCTGGCCGACGAAATCATCGACTGATCTCGCAGCGAGGCTGCCACGCAGGTGAGGCCGACCCGAAGCGGGCACGTGCCGATGCGCGTGGCAAGACTGCAACGGCTCCCGGCCGTATCAAGGGCCGCGTCGTATATCCCCTGAAGCCGCTTTGAAAATCGACAGTTGCACCGGACTATGCTGAGCTTGTCGCTGTCGGGTCGCGGGGGCTTGAGTCGCCATGAGAAGTCAGGCCTTGCTCGCGCTGGCGCTGGGGGCGGCCCTGTCGGGCTGCGCCAATTCCGTGCTGATCGATATTCCCGACGGCATCAATGCCCCGACCGGGCCGATCAAGTACTCGGTCGAGAAGCTCGGCCTCTACAGCCATCTCCTGAAGATCCATACCAAGCGCGAATTCGACGAGCCGCGCGCCTCGGTGGTGCTGCGCATGGATTCCTTCGCGAACCGCTATGCGTCGACGATCTGTCCATACGGTTTCGACTTCAACGACAATTCCGATCCGCCGGGCGGCCTGACCGACCGCCTGCTGCAGACCCAGAAAACCTATACCTTCACCTGCTTCTGAGGCGGAGCGGAGGGCGGCTGCCCCCCTGCCCCGCGGACAGGGCCCGCTGCTCAGAGCGTTCTCGTGCTCTTCACCCCAAAATAGCAGATGCCTTCGCCGGGCTTGGCCGTCGTGCTCGGGAAGATGATGTAGCCGTCCTCCGGCGCCGTCACGGCCTCGCCATTGGCGCGGCGCGCGATCACCTGGCCCTTGGCGAGCGCGTCGCCGGTCTTCCAGTCGCCCTCGACCTTGTCGCCCTCGGCTTCGCAGATGATCACCTGCGTGATGTGGATGACGGTTCGGCCCGCGGTGGTCGGTGCCGGGGCATCGATCAGGCCGAGATGGGCGAGCGCGTTCAGGATCGCGGCATAGCCGATCTCGATCGAAGCCGGGTCGTCATGCGAGCCGCATTCGAGCGTCACGCCATAGCCGCCGGCAAAGCGCATATATTCGGTCGTGCCATAGCCCTCGGTGACCGAGAGGCGCGGCAGGTTCAATTCCTCGCGCGCCGCGATCAGCCTGGCGTAATTGTCGAGCCAGCCATGGATCACCACCGGCACGCCGAGGCAGGCGGCAAAGGCGCCTTCGGCCTGCGCCTGGCGGAACGGCTCGAGCTCTCCCCGGTTATCCTCTGGTCCGAAGAAGACGAAGGGCTCGCCCTCGCCCCGGAAGGAATGGACGTCGAGCAGGACCTCATGCTGGCGCAGCAGCGCGCAGATGTGGTTGCCGATCCGGTCCTCGTAATTCGCCGGCAGCGGCTTCTCGCGCATGTCGCGGTTGAGGTTGCGGTCGCCTTCGCGGGTCTTCAGGCGGTAGGCCTTGGGATTGGCGATCGGCAGGAAGGTGACCTCGCCACGGCGAATGACCAGCTTGCCGGAGCGGCACTCCTCGATGACGCGGCGGATGGCGTTGGGGCCGCAGGTCTCGTTGCCATGGACGGCGCCGAGCACGATCAGCTTTGGGCCGGCGTTGAGGCCGGTGAAACGGATGCTCTCGAGCGGCCCGTCATCGAGGCCCGCAGTCGCCTGAGGCGCGGAATGGTTCGGCATGGGTTTCGCCATGGTTCTTATGTCCTTCGGATGATCAACGATGCCGTCGCGGTTGTTTGCATCGGCTTTGTCCCGAAAACCGCAATCCACTTTTCGGGCCGATGCTTTAGGGCCGCTCAGACGAGTTCTGCGGCCCTGATGCAGCGGACCTCATGCCCGCCTCCGATCGGGGCCAGCGGCGGCGTCGGCTGGGCGCGGCAGCCCTCGCGCATCTCCGGGCAGCGCGGGTGGAAGCGGCAGCCGGAGGGCGGCTCCAGCGGGTTCGGTACCTCGCCCGACATTTTTACCGCCAGCCCGTGGTTGAACGGGTCGGGGATCGCGGCGATCAGCGCGCGGGTATAGGGGTGGCGCGGCTCAGTGAAGATCGTGTGCCAGTCGCCGGTCTCGACGATCCGGCCGAGATACATCACCGCGACGCGGTCGCTCATATGCTCGACGACCCCGAGATCATGGCTGATCATGATGTAGGAGAGCGAGAGCGTGTCCTTGAGCTCGAGCAGCAGGTTGATGATCTGCGCCCGGATCGAGACGTCGAGCGCCGAAACCGGTTCGTCCAGCACCACGATCTTCGGCTTCAGGATCAGCGCACGCGCGATGCCGATGCGCTGGCGCTGGCCGCCGGAGAATTCATGCGGATAGCGCTCGGCCTGCTCCGCCCGCAGGCCGACATGGCGCATGATCTCGGCGATGCGGTCGTCGACCTCGCTCTTCGTCGTCACGCCGTGCATGCGCAGCGGCGTTTCCAGCGTCCGCCGCACCGACTGGCGCGGGTTCAGCGAGGAATACGGGTCCTGGAACACCATCTGCGCGATGCGGGCGCGGGCCTTGCGGTCGACGCCGGGCGCGGCGATATCCTGCCCGTCGAGAATGACGCGGCCACGCGTCGGCGCCTGCAGGCCGAGGATCGAGAGCGCCAGCGTCGATTTTCCGCAGCCGGATTCCCCGACGAGCCCGAGGCACTCGCCCTTGCGCAGCACGAGATCGACACCGTCGACGGCATGGACCGTGCGGCGCTTGCCGCCGAACAGCCCGCCGCCGAGATCGAACTTCACCTCGAGGTCCTCGACCTTGAGGATGGTCTGGTCGCCCGTGTCACTCATGATGATGGCACCTCACCAGGCCGTCATGCGGCAGCGGCGTCTCTCCGGGATCCTGCGCCACGCAGATCTCGGTCCTGGCATAGCAGCGCGGATTGAAGCGGCACCCGTCCGGGAAAGCCGTCACCGCCGGCACGACGCCGGTGATCTCCTTGAGCTTGTGGCGGCCATGGCGGGCGCGCGCGCCCAGCAGCGGCAAGGAGGCGACGAGGCCCTTGGTATAGGGGTGGCTCGGCGTGCGAAAAACCTCCTGCGCCGGGCGCTGCTCGACCAGGYGGCCGGCATACATCACGCCGACGCGGGCGCACATATTGGCGATCAGGCCGAGATCATGGCTGATCATCAGCACCGCCGTGCCCTGCGCCGCCGAGAGATCGCGGATCAGGTCGAGGATCTCGGCCTGGACGGTGACGTCGAGCGCCGTCGTCGGCTCGTCGGCCAGGAGCAGGTCCGGCCGGCAAGCGAGCGCGATCGCGATCATCACGCGCTGGCGCATGCCGCCCGAGAGCTGGTGCGGGAAATCCTTGACGCGCCGGTCCGGCGCCGGGACGCGGACATTGGCGAGCGCCTCGACAGCCTTGCGCTCGGCCTCGTGCCAGGTCGCGCCCTTGTGCAGCACGAACATCTCGGCGATCTGGCGCCCGACCGGCGAGAGCGGGTTCAGCGCCGTCATCGGTTCCTGGAAGATCATCGAGATGGCGTTGCCGCGCAGCTTGCGCATTTCATTGGCCGAGAGGTTCTGGATCTCGCGGCCCTTGAAGCGGATCTTGCCGCCGCCGATGGCCAGCGGATGCCTGAGCAGGCCGATCAGCGAGAGCGCGGTGATGCTCTTGCCGCAGCCGGATTCGCCGACGAGGCCGAGCGTCTCGCCGCGGCCGATGGTGAAGGAGACATCCTTCACCGCCGGAAAGCGCCTGGTGCCGACGATCAGGTCGAGCMGCAGGTTCTCGACTTCGAGAAGCGCCTCGCCACTCATGCCCGTCCCATTCATGCGCGTCGCGCCCGTGACTGCGGATCGAGGATGTCGCGCAAGCCGTCACCGAGCAGGTTCAGCCCGAGCACGGTGACGAAGATCGCCAAGCCCGGGAAGACCGAGATCCAGGGCGCGGTGGTGATCTGGTCGCGGGCATCCGACAGCATGCTGCCCCAGCTCGGGAAGGGCGGACGGATGCCGAGCCCGAGGAAGGAGAGCGACGCTTCCGCCAGGACCGCGCCGCCCATGCCAAGCGTGCCGATGACGATGATCGGCCCCAGGATATTCGGCAGGATCTGCGTCACCATGATGCGGATATCGCTGTAGCCCAGCACCTTGGCCGCCTGGACATAGCCCTGGTTCTTGAGCGAGAGCGTCGAGGCGCGCGAGAGCCGGCAGGTATAGGACCAGTTGGTCAGGCCGAGCGCGATCAGGAGGCTGGTCAGGCCCGGGGTCAGGATCGCCATGATCGCCAGCGCGAAGATCAGCGAGGGGATCGCCAGCATCATGTTGGTCAGGCCGCTGACGAGATCGTCCCACCAGCCGCCCCAGTAGCCGGCCGACAGGCCAAGCGCGACGCCKATCACCGTGTTGATCAACTGCGAGACGATGCCGACCGTCAGCGAGATGCGCGCGCCGTGCAGCACGCGGCTGTAGATGTCGCGCCCCTGCGCATCGGTGCCGAACCAGAATTCGCTGCCGGGCGGGATCTCGGCATTCATCAGGTTGGCGTCCATGACCGGGTCGGTATGGGCGAGGAACGGGGCGAAGGTACCGGCGACGACGACGGCCGCGAACAGCACGCCCCCCAACACGAGATTGGCTCTGAATTTCATCGGCACCCTCAGGTGTATCTGATGCGGGGGTCGATGATCGCGGCGAGAACGTCCACGAGCATGTTGACCAGCAGGAAGAAGAGCACGATCACCAGGATGCAGCCCTGCACCACGGGGATATCGCGCAGCGAGACGCTGTCGACGAGCAGCGAGCCGAGACCCGGCCAGGCGAAGAGCTTTTCGACCACGACGGCCTGGCCGATCACCGAGCCGAATTGCAGGCCGACCGTGGTGAGCACGATGACGAGCGCATTGCGCGCCAGGTGCCATTGCACGACGCGGCGCTCGCTCATGCCCTTGGAACGGGCGGTGCGGACGAAATCGGCGTTCATGATCTCAAGCACGGAGGCGCGCGTGGTGCGCGCCAGCAGGGCGAGCGGCGCGACGCCGAGCGCGATCGAGGGCAGGATCAGGTTCTTCAGCGAACCGTCGCCATAGCCGAAGCTCGGCAGCCAGCCCAAGGTCAGCGCGAAGAGATACATCAGCATCAGGCCGAGCCAGAACTTTGGCAGGGAGAGGCCGGAGACGGCGGCGACCATCGAGACCATGTCGATCCAGCTGCCAGGCCGCAATGCCGCCAGGAAGCCCAAGGGGACGCCGATCGCGATCGCAAACAGCATCGAGGCGAAGGCGAGCTGCAAGGTCGGCCAGAGACGTTCGGCAATCAGGTGCCAGACCGGCTGGCGGGTGCGGAACGAGGTGCCGAGATCGAGCGTCACCAATTGCCCGATATATTTCACGAACCGGGTCGCGACGGGCTGGTCGAGCCCGAATTGCTGGTTCATGCGGGCGACGGCTTCCGCGTCCATGACGGTGCGCCCGTCAGCCATCTGGCTGGAGGCGAAGCTGCCAGGAATGACGCTGAACAGCAGGAAGATCAGCGCCGCGACAGCGAGCAGAATCGGGATCGCCTGCAGCAGGCGCCGAAAGACATAAGACAGCATGCAGAACTCCTGGCCACGAACCCTTGGCCGCGAACTCTTGGCCGCGAACTCTTGGCCGCGAACGCCCGGCAGCGAAGGCCGCCGGGCGCCGGGGTTTTAGAGATTACTTCGCGGCCGGGGACGACGCGTCGACCCAGAGATCCTCGTAGTACTGCAGGGCGAGTTCCGTCGCGTTGGGCTGCAAGCCCTTCAGCCAGGGCTGATAGGCCATGACTGCCTTGTTGTAGTTGAAGAACCAGACCGGGGCGTCTTCATAGACGATGCCGTTGGCCTTCTTCAGCAGGTCGATGCGCTTGGCCGCATCGTCCGTCGCGGCGGCTTCGTCGATCAGCTTGTCGACGGCCGGGTTCTTGTAGGTGGTGTAGTTGCAGGCGCTCTGCGGGGTCGCGGAGTAGAAGCACTTCATCTGCGTCAGCGGATCGGGACCAGAGGTGTTCGACCAGATATAGGCCTGGAAATCACCCTTCGAGACGATGCCGCCGAGCGCCGAGCCTTCGACCGGCTTGATCTTCACCTTGACGCCGACCTTGGCCAGCATCGGGATCACGGCCTCGACGATCGGAACGCCCCAGCTCTCGTTCGGGGAAGCGGTCCATTCGAACTCGAAGCCATCGGGATAGCCGGCCTCGGTCAGGAGCTTCTTCGCCTTCTCCGGATTGAAGTCGTAGGGCTTCATGTCCTTGTCATAGGCCGGCGAGGAGAGCGGCAGCCAGCCGGTGGCGCGATAGGCCTTGTCGCGGACGAGGCGCTTGATGATCAGGTCGCTGTCGATCGCGTGATTGATCGCCTGGCGCACCCGCTTGTCGGAGAAGGGCTTGAAGTTCGGGTTCATGCCCATGTTGCGGGTGAAGACTTCCGCGACTTCGAGAATGCCCTTCTTCAGGTTCGGATCGGCCTGGTAGGCGACATATTGCGTCGGTCCCAGGATCGAGACGTCGATCTCCTTGTTGCGGAAGGCGATGTCGCGGGCAGCCGCCTCACCCATCGGCGAGATCACGACCTTGTCGGCATAGGGCTTGCCGGCCTGGTAGAACTTCTCCCAGCGCTCCAGCACCATGCGCGAGCCCGGAACATGCTCGACGAACTTGAACGGACCCAGACCGATCGGCTTGTTGAAGAAATCGGGTTCCTGCGCTTCCTTGGCCGGGAAGATCGAGGTGATCGYGGTGCGGAACAGGAAGCCGGGATCGGCCTTCTCGATCAGCGTGATCTCGAGGGTGAAATCATCGATCTTCTTCAGGCCGGAGATTTCCTTGGCCTCGCCCTTCTGGAATTCCTGGGCGCCCTTGACGCGCCGGACAAAGGCCGCGCCGGGATAGTTCTTCGTGGGATCCATCAGCCGGGTGTAGGTCCAGATGATGTCGTCAGCCGTCATCTTGCGGCCGTTATGGAAAAGCGCGTCGTCGCGCAGCTTGAAGGTGTGGACCGTGCCATCGGCGGAGGCGGTCACGCTCTTGGCGAGCTCCAGCACCGGCTTGTTGTTGGTCGAGTCCCACTTGTAGAGCGCGCGGTGCAGCGCGTTACCATAGATCTCGTCCTGGATCTGGTTCGAGACATGGCTGTCATTGCTGACGAAGGATGCGGCATAGGGCGCCGTGAAGCGGATCGTGCCGCCGCGGCGCGGTTCCTGCGCCTGGGCCGAGAACGCCATCGTCAGCGTCAGGGCAGTGGTCAAAGCCAGTCGTTTCAACACGTCAAATCCTCCCAAATTTCCCGTTGATCTTTTTGGTGGCGCCCCCCTTTTCAAGGGCGGCGCCGGTCAGTCCCGTACGGAACCTTACTTGGTTTTTCCGGTCTGTCTCCGTCGTCTAGCCGGCTGTCCCCGAGCAATTATCCGGTCAGGCATTCTGCGCGGCGCGGTCGAACACGACCTTGCCGTTCAGGATGGTGAGATCGCAGCGCGTGTCCTTCAGGATCTCTTCGGGCGCTGCGGTCAAAAGGTTGCGTGAGAACACGGCAACGTCGGCGAGATAGCCCGGCACGAGCCGGCCCTTCACGGCCTCCTGCTTCTGCGAGAAGGCGCCGAATTCGGTATAGGCCTGCAGCGCCTCGTCGATCGAGACGCACTGGGCCTCATCCATCACCGTGCCGCGCCAGGTCTTGCGGGTCAGCATGGTGTAGAAGTTCGGGAACGGATTGGGGTCGCAGACCGGTGCGTCGCTGCCCGTCGCCGGCTTCAGGCCGAGATCGAACCAGGTCCGCAAGGGGTAGCTCGACAGCGCCCGCTCCCGCCCGAGCACCTTCACATAGGCATCGCCGAAATCGTAGATGAAGACCTGCTGCGGGCAGGGATAGATGCCGGCCGCGACCATGCGTTCATGCTGCTCGGGCGTCGAGAAGCCGCAATGCTCGATGCGGTGGCGGCGGTCCGGATCGGGATGGGCGGCGAGCGCCTTCTCATAGGCCGTGATCAGCTGCTCGATCGCGGCATCGCCAATGGCGTGGCAGGCGAGCTGATAGCCCTTCACATGGGCGTCCATGACCTGGCGCTCGACATCCGCGTTCGAGCACATCTGCACGCCGGTGGTCTTGTCCTCGCCGAGATAGGGCGCGTTCATCCAGGCGGTGCGCCCGCCGGCCGAGCCGTCGAGGAAGAGCTTGACCGCGCCGACCATCAGCATGTCGTCGCCGGTGCCGGAGATCAGCCCGGCCTCGTAGCATTGCGGCACGACCGAGCGGCCTTCGTCGCCGAGCAGGGTCAGCCAGGTCCGCACCGGCAGGCGGCCGTCGCGCTTGGCGCGGTGATAGGCCGAGATCTCGCCGAAGGCGCCGCGCTGGCCGACCGCCGCATCCATGCAGCTGGTGATGCCGAGCGAGAGCAGGTAATTGCCGCCGCGTTCGATGCCGGTGACGAGGTCTTCCTCGGTCGGGCGCGGGATCGCGGCCCAGACCGGCGCGCGGGCGTTTTCCGCCAGCATGCCGGTGAGCCGACCGTTCTGCTGTTCGATCAGGCCGCCGGGCGGGGTCGGCGAGGCCTCGTCGATGCCCGCGAGCYCCAGCGCCATCGAATTGCAGATCGAGACATGGCCGCAGGTCCGGATCAGCATGACCGGATTGTTCGGCGCGGCGCGGTCGAGTTCCTCGCGATAGGGATGCCGGCCGGTATCGAGCTTGGTCTGGTCGTAGCCGCGCGACAGGATCCAGTCGCCGGGCTTGGTGCCGGCGGCACGCTTTGCGATGGCATCGAGCAGGGAGGCGAGATCGGGCGCGACCGCCGGGCGGGCGTCGACCCAGTCCATGGTCATGCCGAGCGAGACGAGGTGCAGGTGGGAATCGTTCAGGCCGGGCGTGGCGAGCCGGCCCTCGAGATCGATCACCTTGGTCCCGGGGCCGATCAGGGCGGCGATCTCGGCATCGCTGCCGGTGGCGAGCACCCTGCCCTGCCAGATCGCCAGGGCCTCGACGACCCCGTCCTCGCGGCCGCACCAGATCGGGCCGTTCCTGAGGACGAGATCGGCCTGCGGCCGGGCGCGGTGAGCCGGGGTTTGAGCGGAGAGCGTCATGGAAACTCCGAATTCATGTCAGGGCTTTAGTCCGAACGTCACGCCGGAGGCCAAAGCCCCCGGCTCGATCATCGGACCGGATTTCCTATTCGGTTCGATGATCTAACCTTCTGTGTTCGCATCGGTTTTCCCGAAAACCGCAATCCACTTTTCGGGCCGATGCTTTAGGCGCTAGATGTCGTCGAGCGGGAAGATCGGCCGGCGAACGCTCTTGTAGGGGCGCTCCTTGAAATTGCGCGTCGCCAGCGCGCCGGTATCGACCTCGACCACTTCGCGGGCGATCGGCTCGAAGGCGGCCCGGAAATGCTGCATCGACTTGACGATCACCGTCGATTTCCGCGTCGGGTCGACGCCGAGCGAGGTGAACTGCGCGAGGTCGGTCGCCTGGCCGTTATGGGTGATGATGACGAGCTCGACGCCGCCGATGCGCAGCATGACGCTGAGCCCGTAGCTGCGCCAGGCACCGCCGCCCATCGGGCCATAAGCGATGAAATGGCCGTCGGTGATCGAGACGACCCGGCCGGTGACCTCGAGCGGGCCGCCGCCCATGTTCGGATCGACCTTGCCGCCGAGCATCAGCGTCACGGTGTTGCCGACGCCGGCAGCCTGCGCCTGCAGCGCAGCCTCGCCGTCGCAGATCGCGTGGAAAGCGACATTCTCCAGGCCGGTGGCCAGGACCGCGCGCAGCAGGTTCGTGGCGTCGCCATAGGCGCCGGCGCCGGGATTGTCGGAATAATCGGAGATCACCAGCGGCTTGCCGGCCTTACCCTCGCCGTTCTGGCCCTCACCATTCTTCGCCTTCACCATGGCCTCGGCCACGGGCGTGAAATGGATCGAGGAGAAATGCCGCTGCTCCCAGGCATAATCCATCAGCTCTTCGGCGATGGCCTGGGCCTTGTTGCGGTCATTGGCGGTGACGACGACGGAGGGGCCGATATCGTGGACGTCGGCCGAGGAGAAGCCGGCCTGGACGCTGACGACCAGCGCCTCGCCCTTCGCCTCGAGCTCGTCGCCGCGGCGCAGCAGCTCCTTGAACGGGGGCGAGGTCGTGCGCCCGCCATCGAGAGCGTAGAGGATGGGCCGGCGGGCAACGGCGGCGGTCGGCGTGATCTCGCCATCCATCGCCTTCTGCAGCAGCTCGGCCGCCTGCCAGGTCCGCTCATACTGGTCGATATGCGGATAGGTCCGGTAGGAGATCAGCGCATTGGCGCTGTCGGCCATCAGCTGGGTGAGCGTCGCGTGCAGATCGAGCACCGCGACGACCGGAACGGAGGGGCCGACCTTGGCGCGGATGCGGGAGAGCAGCTCGCCCTCACCGTCATCGGAGCTTTCCGTCGCCATGGCGCCGTGGAGATGCAGCAGCACACCGTCGACGCCGGCGCAGGCCGCGACGATCTTGCCTGCGCATAGCTCGAAGGCCGCATCGGTGACGCGGCCTGAAGGGTTGGCATGGGCGACGATGGGGTGGGTCAGGCTCCAGCCGAACTTCTCGGCCGCCTCGAAGGCTGCGCCGAGCGATGTCCGCGTGCCGCTGAAAGCCGGGGGAATCTCGTTGTCGAGATAGAGGCCGGCGTTGCGAAAGACCTCTTCTCCGGTGAGCTGAACACTGAATGTGTTCGTCTCATGCATGAACTCTGCGACMAGAACGCGTCGTGCCATAATCCTCGTGTCCCTCCCGGACCCTTTTCGACTCTTTTTAACGGTCGTTCGGGTCTATGCCAGATGTGTATACAGCATGCGCTCCCTGCGTGGAGCGCCTGCCGTTCGTCGCAAGCGCGGCCTTAGGCCGCGCTGCGTCTGGACGAAATCGCCCAGACGCAGAAAACGTGATCGAACCTCATAGTCATGCGAAAAACCGTTGCCGCTTTTTCGCAGAATGCTCTAGGCCGCGCGGCTGCGCTCGATTTCGCCCTTGCCCGGGGTGCCGTCCTCGGCCCGCGCATAGGCCTTGCCGAAGCGGTTGGCGAGGAAGGAATCGAGCGTGATCTCTTCCTGGCGGACAAATCCCTGCTGCGGCAGCTTGCCCTGCGCCAGCATGTCCAGCACCGCGCAGATGCCCGAAGCGGTGGTGATCTGGATGGCGCTGCGCGTCACGCCGCCGACGGTCGCGCTGTAGACCTTGTTGGCATAGGTCTGCTGCAGCAGGCGGCCATCTTTCATGCCGCTGACGGTGACGAAGATCACCACGACGTCCTGCAGGGTGCTCGGCAGGGCGTTCTCAAAAATGTCCTTCAGCACGTCGCGGCGATCKGCCAGGCGCAGGTCCTGGAGCAGCGCCTTCATGATCGCGCAATGGCCGGGATAGCGAATCGTGCGGTAGTTCAGCGTCCGGACCTTGCCGGCCAGCGTCTCGCAGAGCGTGCCGAGGCCGCCAGAGGTGTTGAACGCCTCATAGGTGACGCCGTCGAGCGAGAATTCCTCGCGCTCTTCCATCGCCGGGACGAGGGTCAACTCGCCGTTGACGACCGCTTCGCAGGGTTCGCAATACTCGTTGATKACCCCGTCCGTGCTCCAGGTCAGGTTGTAGTTGAGCGCGTTGGAGGGGTATTGCGGCAGGGCGCCGACGCGCAGCCTGAGGCTGTCGAGCGTGTCGAAATCACGCGCCAGATCGGCGGCGACGATCGAGATGAAGCCCGGCGCCAGGCCGCATTGCGGAATGAGGGCTGCCTTCGCCGTCTTGGCGAGTTCCTTGACGCGCCTCGTGCTGGCGACATCCTMGGTCAGGTCGAGATAATGGACGCCAAGCGGGGCCGCGACTTCGGCGATCCGCGTCGTCAGATCGAAGGGGGCTGCGCTCAGCACGGCGAAACGGCCTTCGAGCAGGGCGGTCAGCGCCTCCTTGTCGGCGATATCGACCTTGCGGGTCGAAACCGTGGCGCTGGTGCGGATGCCGGCGAGCTGCGCCTCGGAGCGGTCGGCGACCGTGACGCGGTAATCCCCGCTGCTGCCGAGCATGTCGGCGATGGTCTGGCCGATCTTACCCGCGCCAATAACGACGATTTCCTTCATTGTGGCGCTCCGTGCGTTCGTTGATGTCCTATGCTGGCTGACGATTTCGTCGAATAGAAGCGGCCATCACGACGATTCATATGGGATTTTACGGCGATCTGCCGTAAGTACTCAGCATCATGCCGATCGACCGCACAGACAGACAGCTCCTTATCCTGCTGACCGAGAACGCCCGGGCGCCGGTGGCCGAGCTCGGCCGCCAGCTCGGCCTCTCACGCACGACGGTGCAAAGCCGGATCGAACGGCTGGAGCGGCGCGGCGTCATCACCGGCTACACGGCGCGGCTCTCCGACGAGCATGAGCGCGGGCAGGTCAAGGCCCATGTCCTGATCACCGCACTGACCAAGCTCGCTCCCAGGGTCGAGGCGGAACTG
>NZ_JBFTLD010000059.1:0-29595 GCF_056396265.1 Allobosea sp. 05T422_2
AGAACAGGGTCTCGTTGGTGGTCATCGCCTCGACGACGGCATTCTCCAGGCCGCGGTCGCCTTCGAGCCTGAGGCGCTGCACAAGCGGACTGAGCCCCGCGATATTTCGCTTTCGGCAGAGGATGCCGAGCCGGCTCTCGACGAGGTAGCGCTTCTCGGTGCTGAGAGAGAGACCCGAGCGCAGGTGCAGCAGCGTGCGCAGGAAGTCGAAATCGGCCTCCGTCATGCCGAGGATCCTCCACGCACCAGCGCACGAATGGCGGGGCCGATGCCGTCGAGCGCGACAACGGTGCTGGCATGGCGGGCGCGCACGACGGAGCCTGGCATGCCCCAGATCGTGCTCGACGTTTCATCCTGTGCGATTACGGCGGCGCCGGCGCGGCGCAACGCGCCCGCGCCATCCGTGCCGTCACTGCCCATCCCGGTCATCACCAGGCCGAGCGCGGCCGGACCGAGGTGATTGGCAGCTTCGCTGAAGAGCACATCGACGGCGGGTCTGCAGAAGCGTACCGGCGGCCCGTCGCCGATGCTCGCGACGATATGGCCGAGCCTGCGATCGATGCCGAGATGGCGTCCTCCCGGCGCGATATAGACCGTGCCCCTGCTCAGTCTTTCGCCATCGAAAGGCTCGCGTGCCCTGACACCGATCTGTCCGGAGAGCTGTTCCGCGAAGGACGCCGTAAAAAGCGGAGGCATATGCTGGACGACGAGCGTCGTCAGGTCCTGGAGGCCATCGCCAATATCKGTGAGGACCTTGGCCACGGCGCGGGGGCCGCCTGTCGAGGCGCCGATGACGAGGTAGCGCGGCATCATCGAGATCAGCGGCCTGAGATCCATGATGCCGCTCGGCAGACCCGGCTCAGGCGGGACTTCGCTGAAAGGCAGCAACGCCTCGTGCGAGGATTGTGCGATGCTGCTGAGCTTGAGCAGGAATTCGCTCCGGAAATCCAGCGACAGCGTCATGCCGGCGCGACTTTCGGGCTTGGGCAGCACGTCCATGGCGCCCATGGTCATGCCCTGCAGGGCGAGCCGGGCATTGCGTTCCGTCAGCGTCGTGGCCAGCAGGACGGCAGTCTTCGGGCTCTCCCTGACGATCTGGGGCAGTGCTGCAAGACCGTCGAGGCCGGGCATGTCGAGGTCGAGGACCATGATATCGGGGTGGTAGCGCGTGGCATGCTCCACGGCCATCTCACCGTCGCCTGCCACCGCGACGACGTGAAACTGGCCGCTCTCGCCGAGCCAGCGTGCGAACAGCCCGCGCACGACGACGGAGTCGTCGGCGATGACGACGGTCTTCGGACGTATGGCTGTTCTGCCATGGCTGGATGAGCGAGGGCTCATCATTCGGCACGACCCCTGTGCGTCGAGTGCAGGGCTGGCTGGGTGGGCCACCAATGACCCGCCGAGAAATAGGCCGCGACGGCACGGGCCGCGGCGCGACGTGTCAAAGCAGGCCGACCTGATGGAATTTGGAGGCGACGATCTCCTTGTCGAACGGCTTCATGATGTATTCGTCGGCGCCGGCGTGCATGGCGCGCGCGATATGGGCAATGTCGTTCTCGGTCGTGCAGAAGACGACCTTGGGCCGTTTGCCGCCTGGCATCTGCMGCAGGGTGCGCAGGAAATCATAGCCGTCCATGATCGGCATGTTCCAATCCAGCAGCACAGCGTCCGGCATCTCGCCCTTGCAGGCATCGATCGCCCGGGCGCCGTCCTCGGCTTCTGCGATTCGGAACTGGAGACCCTCGAGAATGCGGCGTGCGACCTTGCGGATCACCGCTGAGTCATCGACGACGAGGCAATATTTCATGGTCATTCTCCAGAATGGGCGGGCCGCGGCTCAGGCAGCCAAAGGCAGGTCGATCTTCAGCACTGCGTCGATGTCGAGCACGACGAGAAGGCGGTCTTCGAGGCGGTGAACGCCGGCTGCCAGGGAGGCCCAGGCGCGGTCGAGATGGACCGGCACGGGCTCCAGCGTGGAGTGATCGAGACGGATCACCTCGCCGACCGCGTCGACGATCAGCGCGTAGGCCTCTCCACCATGATCGATCCCCACCGCAACCAACTCCGTGGCTGCGCCCAAAAGGGGCTCCCGGCCGAGCCGCTTGCGCAGGCAGAGTGCGGTCACCACGCGCCCGCGCAGGTTGAGCAGGCCGATGATTTCGGGCGGGGCCAGCGGCACCGGCGTGATGCGGCTGGTATTGAAGACGTCCTGCACGCGGCCGATCGGGAGCCCGAGCAACTGCTCGCCAATGGTCACGGTGACGTAGTCGAGGGATTCCGTGAAGCCCGTCGCGTCAGGGGCGGGACGTGCGTTGCTCTGCTTTGAGTTCATGCCGCCTGCCTCAGTCTGGAGCGGTTGTCCGCCAGCTCGGCGAGCAAGGCACGGCGATCGAATTTCGCAACGATGGCGTCCATGCGCGCCTGCGTTGCGAGTGCATAGAGCTCCGGGGTGGCGAAGGTCGTCATGCCGAGGATCCGGAATGCATCGCCGTCTTCGCCGTCACGCAGTTCGGCCGCAAAGCCGAGCGCTGCTTCGGTGTAGCGGTCGAGGTCGATCAGCACGCCGTTGAGYCCGCYGGCGACGACATGCTGGCGGGCGCTGGCGATATCGGCGGCCAGTGTGACGCGAAGTCCCGCGGCCTTCAGGACGGGGGCCAGCATTTCGCGCAGGAATTCGGAAGGCTCGACCATCAGGACATGCGCGCTGCTGGACACGCCTTCGCGGCGGCTGGCCCGCAACCAGTTCGGATCGCCCTTGGGCAGGTAGTGCGCCAGATCGAGGATCTCGGTGGCGCGCCCCCTGATGATCGCCGACCCGACGGCACCCTGGTCGAGCATGGCCTGCAACTCGACATCGAGAACCTCGTCAACGATGTCGACGATCGCATCGACGGCGAGGCCCATGGTCAGCTCGCCTTCCGCGATGATGACGAGTGCCTGCAGGCCCTTGCTCTTCACCTGTGTCTCGCCGACGGGGATGATCGGCATCAGACGGCCGCGATAGTTCAACAGCACGCGCCCGCCGCTGATCTCGAACCGCTCTGCCTCGACCTCTTCCAGGCGTGTGACGAGCGAGAGCGGCACGGCTTTCAGGCTGTCGGCACCGGCGCGAAACACCAGCATGGTCGTTCGCTCACCGACAGGGGAGTGGCCGCTGGCCGCGTTCTGCTCGGGGGCATCGGCAGAGGTCGTCGCTCCGACGAGGCTGGCGACGCCATTGGGGTCGACGATCAACACGACCGCGCCATCGCCTAGGATGGTGTTGCCGGAGAAGATCGGGATGTGACGCAGCTTCGTCGACATCGGTTTGACGACGATTTCCTCGGTGTGGAACACGGTGTCGACCAGAATGCCGAACTGACGTTCGCCGATCTGTGTCACCACGATGAACCCGTCTTCGGCTGCCGCGGGACCGGCGTTCAGCAACCCGGCAAGTGCGATGATCGGCAGCAATCGGCCACGCAGCCGCAGGACAGGTGTGCCGTTGATCTGCTCGACGCGGTGATCGGCCCCGGCCTTCACGCGGACGAGCTCGCGCACGACGATCTGGGGGATGGCGAAGCGCTGTTCGCCGCAGGCCACGATGAGGGCTGCGACGATAGCGAGGGTGAGCGGGATCTTGATGGTCAATGTGGTGCCGGCGCCCACCGTGCTGGCGATGTCGATCAACCCACCAATGGCGTCGATATTAGACTTGACCACGTCCATGCCAACGCCGCGCCCGGAGATCGCGGTGACATTCTCCGCGGTCGAGAAACCGGGATGAAATATCAGGCGGCTGAGCTGCGCTTCGCTCATGCGCTCGATCTCGCCCTCATGGGCAAGACCTTGCTGCAGTGCCTTGCGGCGAATGCGCTCGAAGTCGAGGCCGCGCCCATCGTCCGAGATGGAGATGGTGACCGATCCGCCCTCGTGATAGGCGGCGAGGCGAATGGTGCCGTGGGCCGGTTTGCCGGCGGCGACACGATCGGCAGGTGGCTCGATCGCGTGATCGGCGCAGTTGCGCACCATATGGATCAAGGGGTCCTTGATCAGGTCGAGGATCTGCCGGTCGAGCTCGGTATCGGCGCCTTCGGTGACGAGCTCGATGCGCTTTCCGAGTTCGCCGCTGAGGTCGCGCACGATGCGCGGCAGCTTCGACCAGGCATTGCCGATCGGCTGCATGCGGGTCTTCATCACCCCGTCCTGCAGTTCGGCGGTGATCAGGGACAGACGCTGGAGCGGCGCCTTGAGCGCGGCGTCATCCTGGCGACGCGAGATTTCGAGCAACTGGTTGCGGGTCAGCACGAGCTCCGAGACCATCGTCATCAGATGCTCGATCGTGTCGACATTGACGCGCAGGCTCGCCGGGGCCGCCGAGCGGCTCTCGCGGGGGGAGGCGTCTTCGGCGGCAGCATCGTGGCGGGCCGCGCTTTCGATGCGCCCGTCCGGTCCGCGCTGCGGTCCGGGTGCGCTCTTGAAGACGAGGTCGAGGCCGTCATCGGCCGCGGACAGAGCGTGCCGGGCCAGGTAGGCGGCGACCGGATCCGATGGGTTGACCGAAGGGGACTGTGCCAGCTCCTTCTTGGCCTGGTCGGCCAGCGCCTGCAATTCGCGGATCAGGACCTCGTCGCTGCCGGTTGGCTCCTGGCCCTTGTCGGCCAGCTCCGCCATGATCTCCTTGATGCGGTCGATGGTTTCCAGAATCGCGGTCACCGCGATTGCATTCACGGTTGCGCCGTCGCGGAACTGGCCCATCACGGATTCTGCCGCATGCGTCAGGGCTTCGAGGCGCGGCAGGCCAATGAATCCGCACGTGCCCTTCACGGTATGAACCAACCGGAAGATGTTGCGCAGGATATCGCGATTATTGGGTTCCTGCTCGAAGCGCACGAGCTCCCTGTCGACCGTGTCGAGATGCTCGCCAGTCTCGCCAAGGAACTCTTGGAGCAATTCGTCCATGCCGAAGACCATTACCCACGCAACAATGCAGCGCCCATCTATGCAGCGGAAGGGTTTATGATCGGTTGAGACAGGACTGAAAGCGCGATGTTCCTGCGCTCTCGGCCGAAATGGCTCAGTCCGCCTTGTCGGCCGTGATCGTCACAGTGTCGCCGTCGATGGTGAAAGCGACCTTCATATTGGCCGCGCGGGCGACCATGCCGGCGTAAAGCGGCTGCACGGCGTGGGCGTCGATCGTGCCCGTCTCGGAGCGGCCGGCGAGCAGTTCCTCGACATGGGCCGGAATGCGGGCATGAGAACCGGTGGCGGTGATATGGAAGCTGCCCTGCTCGCCCTCCAGGGTGGTGCGGGCGACGAGGCGTCCGCCGCGCGGCACCGCCTGCGTCGCGAGGATCAGCAGGTTGAGCACGAGCTTGACCTGATTCTTCGGCAGCAACGCGCGCGGGGCTTCCCAGTCGAGCGAGAGCTTGTCATCGTTCAGGAAGCCATTCGCGACCGTGCCGGCATCGCCGAGGTCGATCATCGCGCCTGCCGATCCCGCCGCGCCGAAGGCAAGTCGGGCGAATTGCAGGCGGGCGGAGGCGCTGCGCGCGCTCTTCTTGATCAGCTCGAGTGCGAAATCGCGCATCGAGGGATCGTCTTCCTCCAGAACCTCGAGCGCGTTGACGATGGCGCCGACCGGGCTGATCACGTCATGGCAGACCCGGCTGCAAAGAAGCGCAGCCAGATCGAGCGGCTCGAGCGAGATGTCGGTCATGGCAGATGTCCTGGGAACAGCGTTTCGGGGCGCGCTCATGGCAAATGAAGCGCCGATAGGATAAGGTATGAGGCGATCTTGGTTTGCATGTGGTTAACTGTGTTTTGGCCAGCAGAACAGCGAATGGGCGCCCAATCCGCATGATAGCGCCCGATGATCCGCGCCTTTCCGACCGCAATGCGCTGGCTGAGAAGCTGGCCGAGGCGGCGCGCCTCAGCGGCGCCGTGCTTTTGGTCATGCGCGCTGCAAGGGATGTGYGGAGCAAGGCGGACGGTTCGCCCGTCTGTTCCGCTGACCTCGCYGCCGATCACGCCGCGAAGGCGGCCCTCGCGCGGCTGCTGCCGGATATCCCCGTGATCAGCGAAGAGAGTGTCGAATCCGMTCAGCCTGCCCCCGTTTTCATCCTGCTCGACCCGCTGGATGGCACGCGCGAATTCCTGGCGGCTGGTGGCAGCTACTGTGTCGCGATCGCCATCATCAGCGGCACGCGGCCGATCGCGGGGGCGATCGCCGCGCCGGAGATCGGGCGGCTCTGGTTTGCGGGGGAAGATGCTTTTGCGCAGGCCATCGCGCCGGATGGCTCAACGCTCGGTGCGGCGCAACGCATCGTCGCCCGCCCCACTCCGGCGACCGGTCCAGTCGTGCTGGTCAGCCGCTTTCACGGAGACGCGCTCAGCAGCAGCGTTCTCAGCGCGATGTGCAAGAGTGAACAGATGCCGATGTCCTCGGCGGTGAAATTCGGCCTGATCGCCAGTGGCGAGGCCGATCTTCATGTCCGCGGAGGAACAACGATGGAATGGGATATTGCCGCCGGCGACGCGATTTTGACCGCAGCCGGCGGTGTCGTCCGGCAGCTCGACGGCAATGTGCTGCGCTATGGCGGCGCCGAGCGGCACTATCGCAACCCGTCCTTCGTGGCGGCCAGCAATGAGGGATTGGCGGGGCGCGCGATCGCACTTGCGAAGGAACTGACGCTTGTCGGCCAGACGGGTACCGTAGGTTAGATCACAGGACCGGATAATCGTATCCGGTCTCCTAACCTTCCATGGTCGCATCGGCTTGTCCGAAAACCGCAATTCGTTTTTCGGGCCGACGCTTCAGCGAGCGATCTGCTGGCTGACGCGCTGCCAGTTGGATTCCGCAAGTTGGCGCAGGGAGGTTTCCTGGGTGAAGCGGCGCCTATTCTCTTCGCTTCGAAAGAGGAAGAGCCGCGAACCAATGATCGCGAAGCGACGCGGGTCGGTCTCAACGACACGTCCATCGGCTACCGCGAGCGGGTCGAAGCCTGCAAAGGCTGGCTCGTAGACGCCGGGCGAATCACGAAAGGCTTCGCGGTTGCTGGCCGTGCTGAAGCGCCAGACTGCGCCATCATAGATCAGCTCATAGTCCGGGCGACCGGAAACCGCGCGACCTTCTGCCTGATAGGCAACGGGGTCGTATCCGCCCAATGCCAGCCCGGAACGGCTGTCGCGCTGCATTTCCTCGCCAATTGCAGGCAATTCCGGAAGGCCATGGGGCAGCGCCGCCGGCTGGGCCAGCACCGGCTGGACCGCGATGGCAAGGGCGAGGACGCCGACTGCGATCGAAATCCAGCGCTGCCATTTTACGGCCTTCATCACAGATTCCTTTGCTGGGTGACGACGGGGAAGCACCTCCGCGCAATCTTCACGGGTTGGATACTCTTGGGGCGTATCAAACTGGTTACTGAATTGTCGCGCATTCGCGTGATGCCGTGCCCCGCCGCGCATCCGGCCACCCGGCCGGGATGCGACGCCTAGCCCGGAGTTTCCTCAATGGATCTCACTCGCCGTTCTCTTCTGGCCGGTGCGGTTGTCTCGGCCACTCTTGGCCTGAGCAGCCTGCCGGTCCTGGCGCAGAGCCAGAATCCGCAGTCCTTTTCCCAGACCGAGCTCGTCAGCTCCGGTCATCAGTTCTTTGGCAATGTCTCGCGCGGACTTGCGCTGACGATCGAGGAGGCGGTCCGGCGCTKGGGCGAACCCAACGGCTATGTTCTCGGCCAGGAGGCGTCCGGTGCCTTCGTCGGTGGCCTCCGCTTCGGCGAAGGCACGCTGTTCACGCGTAATGCCGGCGATCGGAAAGTGTTCTGGCAGGGCCCGTCCGTCGGCTTCGACTTCGGCGGAGAAGGCGCTCGCACCATGATGCTGGTCTACAACCTGCCGGTCGTCGATGCGCTCTACCAGCGTTTCGTCGGCATTGACGGCTCGGTCTACTTTGTCGGCGGCTTCGGCTTCACTGCAATGGCAGCCGAGGGCGTGACGCTGGTGCCGATCCGGACCGGCGTCGGCTGGCGGCTCGGCGTCAATCTCGGCTATCTCAAGTTCACGCCGCAGGCGACCTGGAACCCGTTCTGACCGGGAGGGCTCGTTTTGCTGGCCATGGCGCTGTTGTCATGGCAGGGTTTCGTTCTTGGAATCGTTCCTGATCGGAGCCCGGTGAATTGATCGAAGCCGTCATGCTCGTCACGCTCGGCTTCCTGACAGCCATTCTGCTGGCGCTGGCGGCATTGCCGGCGCTTGCCCGACGGGCCGACCGCCTGGCTCGCAAGCGGGCAGAGGCGGCGTTCCCGCTCTCGCTGGCGGAGATCGCAGCCGATCGAGACCATCTGCGGGCGGAACTGGCGATGCAGGCGCGGGCTCTCGAGCAACGGGCGGAAAGCGGGTTCGCTGCAAGGGCTGGGGCGATGGAAGAGCTCGGCCGCCGCGACATGGCGATCGGGCGGCTCGAACGGGAGCTCGGTGCCCGCGAAGAACGCATCAGCGGGCTCGAGGGCGATCTGGCGGCCACGCGCACCGATCTCTCCGAAACCCGCGACGCGCTGGCCAGGGAAATCGCAGCGGCGGCGCTGGCCAGTGGTACGATCGAACAGCGGATCCATGATCTAGGTGCATTGGAGCACAGCCTGAACGAGGCCAGGCTTGCGTTACGTGGCACTGGCTCCGATCTCGATGCACGCACCGGAGAGCTGGCAGAATTGCGCGCGACGCTCGAGCAGACCCAGGCACTGCTTGCGGAGCGTGAGGCCGAGCTCGCGCAATCCCGCCAGGAAGGCGATGCTCATCGCGTTGCGCAGGTCGAAGGCCGCACGCGCATCATGGTGATCGAGGGAGAGCGCGGCGAGCTCGCAGCCCAATTGGCGGCGAGCCGGCGCGCCGTCGATCAGGCGACGGCCGCGCTCAAGGCGATGACGACCGATCGGGATAGCGAAAGACTGCGCGCCGACGCCCTGGCCGCACGCGCGGTACAAGCAGAGGCAGGCCTTGCGGCGGCGGATTCCGGAGCAGTTGAGGTGGCTGCGGAGGCTGGTCGTCTCGCGGCGCTCGCCCGCAAGGTCGAGGAGGAGCGCGACCAGCAGGTGCGGATGAAGCAGGAACTCGAAGCGGAGTTGGCGCAGGAGAAATCCATGAACGCGTCCAGAAAACAGCGGGCCGCCGAAGAGGTCGCGCAGGCCCAGAACGAGTTGCGGGCTCGGGATGCCCGGTTTGAAACCGAGCATGCGGAAGCGCAGACCCTGCACGGGGCACTGGCTCAGGTGCGAGCCGAGCTTGCGCGCACCAAGCAGGAACTGTCCCAGTTGCGACGCGAGGCGAAGCCCGTCGATGATCCGGCTGCGCGGAGCGACAATGCCGCCCTGCGGCAGGAGATCGTGCGGATCGCCGATCAGCTCCTGGCGCCGCCGACGAGCCGGGAAGCGGCGGAATAGCGCGCAATCCCGCGGAAAACCGTTTCCACCTTGGGCGCTTGATGCTTTAGGAAGGCGCGCAGGCTTTTCGCCGCGTCCAACAGCTCTGGCCTGAGACGGTGCCGTGACGGATAAGACACTCGATATTCTCTGCATCGGCGAGCCGCTGGGCGAGTTCAATGCGACCCGCGGCGAGGCCGGTTCGTTCCGCTTCGGACATGGCGGGGACACCTCGAATTGCGCGATCGCCGCGGCGCGGCAGGGTGCCAGCGTCGCCTATGCCGGCGCTTTGGGGGATGACAKCGCAGGCCGCTCCTTCCGTGAGCTCTGGGCCAGGGAAAACGTCGATGACAGCCATGTCACGACCCATCCGACCGCGCCGACCGGGCTCTATTTCGTCGATCACGGACCGAACGGGCACGTGTTCTCGTATCTGCGTGCGGGGTCGGCCGCGAGCCTCTGCGGACCGCGCGACCTGCCGCTCGACTTGGTTCGGTCGGCCAAGGTGGTGCAGGCATCGGGGATCAGCCAGGCGATTTCGGCAAGTGCCTGCGATGCGGTATTCGAGGCCTTTGCCGCGGCTCGTGCGAGCGGCGTCACCACGGCCTACGATACCAACCTGAGGCTGAAGCTCTGGCCGCTGACCCGGGCGCGAGCGATCATCCATGCGGCCTGCGCCATGGCCGATATCGTGCTGCCAGGCTTTGACGACGCGACCCAGTTGACCGGCCTGAGCGAGCCGGATGCGATCGCGGATTTCTATCTCGGCCTTGGCGCAAGGATTGTCGCGCTCACGCTGGGCCACGAGGGCTCGCTGGTTGCGACGCCGGAGCGGCGTCAGCGCTTCGTGCCGATCAAGGTCGACGCCATCGATGCGACCGGAGCCGGCGACTGCTATGACGGGGCCTTCCTCGCAGAATATGTGCGCACGGGCGATCCCTTTGTCGCTGCCGCCTACGCCAATGTCGCGGCGGCACTTTCCACGCTGGGTTATGGCGCAGTCGCGCCGCTGCCAAGGCGCGCCGATGTCGAGGCGCGGATGGCCGTTGAGGCAAGGGCTTGATTGAGATGGACGTTCCGATCCTGAGCCAGGCCGGCGATCTGCTCGCCGGCTATGACGTGCTCATCAGCGATGTCTGGGGCGTCGTGCATGACGGTGTCTGGGCCCTCGAACCCGCTTGCGATGCGTTGATCAAGTTCCGGCAGCGTGGCGGGGCAGTCGTGCTGCTCTCGAATGCGCCCGGTCCCTCGGAGCAGATTGCCRGCGTTCTCGACGACAAGCGCGTTCCGCGCGAGGCCTGGGATCGGCTGGTGACCTCCGGCGATGTGACCAAGGCGCTCATCGCAGCGAGCCCGACGCGGCAAATCTATCATATCGGCTGGCAGGCGGACCGGGCCGTGTTTGCGGGCCTCGATGTCAGTCTCGTCGACGAAGCGCAGGCGGAGCTCGTCGTTGCGACGGAGCTGAACGACTATCGGCGCGAGACACCAGAGGATTACCGTCCGCTGCTGACGCGCTTGGCGGCGCGCAAGCTTCCCTTCATTTGCGGCAATCCCGATCTCGTCGTGCATGTCGGCGAGGATCTGCTGCCCTGCGCCGGAGCGCTTGCGACGATTTACGAGGAACTTGGCGGTTCGGTCGCCTGGGCCGGCAAGCCGCATCGTCCGGCCTATGACCTGGCGCTTGCTGCGGCCCGGGAGGCTCGGGGCGGCCGAGCGATCGAAACCGACAAGGTTCTGGTGATCGGCGATGCGGTGCGGACCGATCTCGCTGGGGCTCGCATGATGGGCTTCGACAGCCTCTTCGTCGCCGGCGGCATCCATCGCGAAGAGACGATCCTGGATGGAGAGGTCGACCCGGCCGGTGTCACCCGCGTCCTGGCCGGGCAACCGGCCATGCCTGTCGCGGCCATGGCCGCGCTCGCCTGAGCGCGCTTCAGACCGGAGGCGCCCGCTGCGCCTTCAGCCAGGCTCCGATATCGGCGTAGAGCCCCTCGAAGGGGCGGAAGACGAAGCGGATCTTCGATCGGCCTGGCGGCACAGCGACCGCCCGGAACAGGACATTGGCGCGAAGCAACTGAGCTGGCTTGCCATCGACTTCGACCTGCCACCAGTGATGCCAGACATCATTGAGCACGACATAGCCGCCGCGCGGTGAATCCGCCTCGAGAGCGACTTCGGTGGTGCCGTAATCGACGATGCGGACCGAGCCGGGCTGAACCGGCCCGGCGGGCACGGGCGGCGGGGCCCTCTCCAGCAGGACCGTGGTTCTCGGGTCGAAACCTGCCGGCCATTGGCCGCTTGCCAGGATCGCGCCGAAATCGGCCCGCTCGGCCTTCTCGACAAGCAGCACGCGCGGCAAGGCGCGCGGGTTCTCGTAGACATAGGCATCACGCGTCCTGGCGATCTGAACGAGGTCGCCAGGCTTCAGGGTCTTGTCGATCTGTTCGACGGGGACGCCGGTCGCGATGAAACGCAGGCCGAGCATGTCGGCGAGCAGTGAGCGGTAACCCGGCATCAGCGGCGAGAACGTGCGTTGGTCCGGCAAGGCGACATGGTCGCCCGCGCCCGTGGCCTTGCTGTAGAGACCGAGCCTGAGGGGATTGTAGCCGAGCGTATTGTCGAGTTGATGGACGAGACTGGCGTTGGGCCAGTGGAAATCGATGCCCGCGAGCTCGATGCGGTCGCGGCGGTCCGGCGCGGCGGTGCGGGCCGTCTCACGCTTGAGCAGAGCAATCGTCTCGTTCGTGCTGTCGGCGCGCAGGACGTCATAATTCTGCGAGGGTAGGGCGGTGGATTCGCTCGGACCGTTGTTGACGGAGAGATCCACCGTCAGCGTCGCCGCCAGCAAGGCAGCGGCCGCCAGCGTTGCCCCTCTCAGCGCGAGCCCGCGTGCTGCAACCAACGCGCCCGTGCTCAAGAGGGCGCAGAGCAGCGCCGTGACGAGCGGGATCGTCGCGACACCGACACGTCCGACGGTCCAGGCGAGCCAGAGGGCAAGCCCAAGGGCGCCGGCCAGGAGCGCGGCCTCGACGAGCACCTGCCAGAGCCGCGTCCGTGGCGCCGTGTCGGTCATGACGAGATGGGTCAGATAGCCGCCGAGGATCGCAAGCAGCGCCCCCAGGATGAAGAGCGCGTCGGCAGGCCGCCGGTAGAAGCTCACGCCGGGCAGCGCCTCGAAGATCAGCCGGAAACCGGGTGTGTAGCGACCGAGTGCGTAGACCAGCACCAGCAGCGTTGCGATGGCGAGCGCGATGATCTCACGCCGCAGCAGCGCGCCACGCACCAGTCCGACGGTCAGGATCAGCAGCATCGGCAGGAAGCCGAGATAGAGCTCGCCCATGTTGCGGGCGAGATAGAGATCGAGCGGTCCGAACCGCTGTTCCCAGGCAGGACTCGGCGGCCCCCAGAAGTTCTCGAGCGGCCCTGCCGCGCCATAAAGATTGGCGATCAGCCCGGTGAGCAGGGATGCAGGGTGCAACGAACCCTTTCCGGCACCGATGAGATCGATGGCGGGACGGTTCGATTCCTGGGCCAGGAAGGCGGTGAGCAGGATCGGAACGGTCGCGACGAGGATGGCGCCGAGCGACCCGGCGAGGAGCGGGAGGATGCTTGCGCGCAAGGCCCGCAGCGGTCTGTCGGCCATGGCAATGGCGGCGATCACCAGCCCGGCCAGGACATAGACGCCGAGCAATGCGACCTGATCGCGGCCAAGCACCATGAAGCCGGCCACGATGCCCGCTGCCAAGCCGTAGATCAGCGAGCTGCGTTCAAGCGCACGCGACAGCAGCAATAGCGTTATGGCGAAGTAGCCGAGACTGAGCACCTGCCCGATATGTTGGATGCGCCAGGCTGCCGAGGCGCCGAAGGCGAAGGCGAGAGCTGCAACGACGGCACCGGCCGGATGCCAGTTGCGATCTCGAAACAGCAGCACAACCGCGAGGGCGCCCGCCAGCAAGGTGCCGAGCACTGCGCCGTCGCTCCAGCGAAAGCTCGGGGCCGGATTGAAGATCGCGATCAGCGCGAAGGGGGGTGAAAAGATCAGGGATTGCGGGTCGGCGACCTGCGGCGATCCGGCAAAGACATAGGGCGTCCAAAACGGAGAAAGGCCGCGGTTCAGCGCCGTCGCCAGGAATTGCAGCTGTGGGTGAAAATGCGCTTTTGCATCCCAGGGAATGGTGACGATTCCCGAAAGCCAGGGCCAGGACAKAGCCAGCCAGGCGCAGAATACGATGCAGAACACGCTGGCCAGCGGCCAGCGTGTCGAGGGAACCGGAGGGGGGGCGGTGCCGGGCTCGGACATCAGTGAGCTCTGCCCGAAGCTGCAGCCTCGATCAATCCGTCGGGGCGGCGCGAGCCATCAACGCGTCCATGTCGATGAAGTGACCGGCACGGTCCCGCTTGGAGGCGAGATAGCGGACGTTGTGGACGTTCGGCCGGCCGAGCACGCGCTGGGTTGCGGCGACCTCGAGGCCTGCAGCCTTGATCGCGCCGATCTTGAGCGGGTTGTTGGTCAAGGCGGTGACGCTCGTCACGCCAAGCTGCTTCAGCATCGTGGCGGCAAAATCGAAATGGCGCTGGTCGAGGTCGAAGCCGAGCACCTCGTCTGCGTCATAGGTATCCCAGCCCTGACTCTGCAGGCGGTAGGCGCGCATCTTGTTGGAGATGCCGTTGCCGCGGCCTTCCTGGTCCAGATAGAGCAGAATGCCACCCTCGTTCTCTGCCATCCACTGCACGGTCTCGCGCAGCTGGTCGCCGCAGTCGCATTTCAGCGAACCGAAGAGATCACCCGTCAGGCAAGCTGAATGCAGGCGCACGGGCACGGCCGTGTCGAGATTCGGCTTGCCGACGATGATCGCAACCTGATCGCGCAGGCCCTCGCCGCCGCGGAAGACGACGAACTCGGTCTCCGGCGCACCTTCCAGCGGCACCGGCGCCCGCCCAACGATCGCCAGCGATGCGACCTGTTCGCCCCGGTAGGCGTTGATCGCTTGAATGGTGACCTCGACCAGCGGCTCTCCGGCGATCTCGTCAGCTGCGACCGGAACATGGATCGTCGCTGGCAAAACCAGCGAAAGCCTGGCGAGCTCGATCGCGGCTTCGTCGAGCGAGCCGGCTGGCGCAACGGGCGCATCGACCTTGGCGTCGATCTTCAAGGCAAGGGTTTCGATCCGGGCAAGATCGAGCGTCGGCATCGCCAGGATGCCGGTCTCGCTCCGGCCCTTGGCTCCGAGCCTGCGCAAACGCGCTGCGCTGAGAATGAGGTGCGCTCGGCCGCGGGCAAGTTCGTCTAGACGCTGAGCCAGATCAGCGTCCGCGAGCTCCGCGGACAGAGCCAGAGCCAGATTGACGCCATCGCGCAAGAGCACCGGTCGGGCGGCGCGGAATTCGGCGATCGCACGATCGACCGTCACGAGGCTGGTTTCTTGCGAGCGGCCGAAGAGCGTACGCGACCTAGACATCGGCGACTTGGGCATCGAACTGTCCGTCAGATTGCACCGGCGAGCGGCGGAGGAATGTTTATTCTACGATCAGGAAATCGCTAGGGATGCGCGACTGACCCCGGTTTCGAAACGTTCCCGGGGGCAGACGGTTCCCGTTGCCAAAACCCTCACGTCGGCTGAACTTAGCAGCCATCCAATCTGTTGCCGCCAGCTGTATAGGAAGGTGAGATTGAACGCGAGATGAATGGGCGAAGGTAGCAGCATACCCAATCACAGGAAGCCATGGGAGAGCAGGGTGATCAGTCACGACGCCAAGGCCGCCAAATCGGGCATGGGAGAGATCTACAGCCCGGTCGCGCGGGGGTTCCACTGGCTGATCGTTGCGCTCGTCCTCGTGATGATCCCGCTTGGCCTGGCGATGACCTATCGCGGCAAGACGCTGGATATCTGGGATGCACTGACCAATTCTCTMTACAGCGCGCATAAGCTGATCGGCTTCACGCTGCTCTGGCTGATGGCCGGGCGACTGGCTTATCGCCTGCTGCATGGCGCCCCGTCCGACGAGCCGACCCTGCTGTGGTGGCACAAGGCCGGTTCGCATCTGGTGCATTGGCTGCTCTACGGCCTGCTGCTCATCGTGCCGATCCTGGGCTGGATCGGTGTGTCGCTCTTTCCAGCGCTGACGATCTTCGATCTGTTCGATCTACCGGCACTCGCTGCGCCGAACGAGGATATGGCGAAGAGGGTGCTCAATATCCACGGGTGGCTGGCGCTCGGCATGGCCCTGCTGATCGCAGCGCATATCGCAGCCGTGATCTATCACCGTTTCATCCGTAAAGACGGTGTGCTGCGGCGGATGTGGCCGGGATCGCGCTAGCCGACCCGCTTCAGACGGGCCGGGCCCAGAGGTCCTGATGGCCGACGAGCCCGGACACGGTCGCGCGCTTGGCCTCCAGCCAGTCTGCGACCGTGGCGGGGTCGACATGGCCGGTTTCGGTGACCGCCTCGGCGATGCCCTTGGTCAGGGCCTCCGCCAATTCGCGCTGGCTCTCGTCGATCAACCACGGACTTTCGCCGGTGGAAACCGCGAAGCCGGATTTGCGGAAAGCCTCGGCCATCGCCTCCGTAGCATCCGGTCCAGCGGCTGGACCAAAGCCTTTGTCGCTGTGCTGATGATGGTGGAAGGCCGCCAGGACCCTGGCGTCGGCGTCATGTTTCGGCTGCCACTGCTCGCGACCGTCATAGGTCAGCACCGTGTAAAGCGGGACGTTCTGGCTCACGAGTGCGGCGACGAAGCGTTCGAGCCATCGCTTCGAGGTGAGGTCGAACAGGGCTGCGGCGGTCACCAGATCGGGCTGCCAGCCCAGGACCCATTCGAGATCCTTGTTCAGGTCCGCCTTGCGGGTATCGACGGTGATCGTCTTGCCGCCCTTGCTCAGAACGAGCTCCTCGCCCTGCTCGCGGACGTCATCGGCCCAGGCCGCGAGGCGCTCGCGAGCGACGCCAAGCAGGCGCTCATCGAAATCGACGAGCGTCCAGTGCTGCCGGGCGGGTAGCGCGGAATAGGTACCGCGTAGGTTGGAGCCTGCGCCACAGCCGAGATCGACGATGGTGAGCGATGGACGGCTGGAGAAATGGGCGCCAACGGCTGCAAGCAATTGCGGGTTGCGTGCCGAGTGATCGGCCGGCTCGCGCAGKGCCAGCCAGTCTGGAGAAAAGCCGCTCATGCAAACACCTTTCGGCAGGTCTCGGCGACGATCGTCGCGGTGTCTTGCCAGCGAGGCAATGTCTCGGCCGCGGCCCAGGAGGCATCGGCGAGGCGCTTTCTGCCAGTCGGTTGAGCCAGAAGCTCCCTCAACGCCCTGGTCAATGCGCCGGCATCGCCGGGAGCAACCTTGATGGCGGCGGCATCCGGCACTGTTTCAGCTGCTGCGCCGCCGGTGGTGCACAGGATCGGCAGGCCTCGCGCCATCGCTTCGGTCAGCACCATGCCATATCCCTCGAAGAGGGAGGGCATCACGAAAGTGTCGGCCTTGTCATAAGCCTGCGCCAGCTCGGCCTCGCCGACGGCCCCCGCCAGCGTGATCCGGTCTTGAAGCCCGGAAGACGCGATCTGTGCCTTGAGCGCGAGCGTTGTCGCGGGTGCACGGTCGGCTGCGCCGATGATCGTGAGCCGCCAGGCAAGGCCCTGCAGCGGGCGCAAGGCCTCAACCAGGATGTCGTAGCCTTTGCGCGGGACGAGGGACCCGACCGCGAGCAGTTGCAGCGGCTCGTCCGGGCGCCCGCCGGCAGCACGCGGTGCCCGATCGACGCCGGGTTCCGCCACTGCGATGCGCCCGGCGGGGACTCCGAAATCGGAGACCAGAAGGCGCTTGGTCGCCGGACTCGTGACGATGATGGCGCTCGCATGACGCAGGGCGGCGGTTTCGCGCGCAATCAGCGCTCGGGCCTGCTCCGTTTCAAGTCCGGTTTCGAAGCCGAGGGGGTGGTGCACCAGCGCGACCACGCGACCGGCCAGGCCGGCTGCGATGTTTTCCGGAAAGGCTCCATAGGCCAATCCGTCGATCAGCAGGACGTGATCGGAAGGCTGTGACAGAAACAGCCGCCGGGTCTCGTCGAGAGCCTGCGGCGTMGGGTTTGGGAAGGAACCGGGGAGGGGGAGATGCCGCGCCGCGACGCCGTTCGCGCGCCATTCCCGCAGGAGGCGACGATCATAGCCGTAGCCGCCCGTAGGCAGGTCGATCTCGCCGGGGATCGCGAAGACGATCTCGCTCACGCGAGGGCGCCCTCATAGCTGGCGCGGGCGAGGTCGGTCTCATGTAAGGTGACGCGGATGCGGGACAGCCCGGCGCCGTCCTCGCCGAGGGCCCCCGACTTCGCGGCTCCAGCGATCGCGTCGAAGATGTATTTGCAGAGGAATTCGGTGGTGGTGAGCACGCCGGAAAACTGCGGCAGCGTATCGAGGTTCTGATAGTTCAACGGCTTCAGCGTCTTGTTCAGCACGTCGAGCGCGGCGCCGATATCGACCACGACATTCTGGCGCGTAAGCCGCTCGCGGAAGAAGGCGACATCGACCACGAAAGTTGCGCCGTGCATGTTCTGCGCCGGGCCGAAGAACGGATCGGGCAGCGAGTGGCCGATCATGATGCGGTCGCGGACTTCGACGGAAAACATTTGCAACTCCCTTGAGCCGGCGCGTCGGCAGGCTCCTGTCTTGGCCAACGCGCCTGTGTCAGGTCAATAGCGCAGCACTGCCGCAAGCCCGCGCCAATCTGCTGACAGCACGCCGGGAAGCTGCGCCGGAGCGTCGGCGAAGAGGATTTCCTGCGTGATCAGCCCGTCCAGACGTTCGTCGGCGAGGAGGGCCATCGCGGCCTGGGCGCGCCTGGCGTAGTCCCATCGGGAACGGCGCGAAGGTGAGACCTGCCCAACCTGCGAGGAGACGATCTGCAATCGCTTGGAATGGAAGGCGCCGCCGAGCGCGGCGGGCACAACGCCCTCGCCATACCAGCTCAGCTCGACGATGCGGGCCTCGAAACCGGCCGCTGCTATCGCMGTGGCAAGCCCTGGCGCCGAGGCGCTGGCATGGAAGACGAGATCGGCGTTCTCGGGGGCGGCGCCGGGCCGGGCGAAACCGAAGCCGAGCTGTTCCGCCAGCGTCGCGCGGCCGGGGTCGATATCGACCAGGGTCACATCGGCACCGGGCATCCGCGCCGCAATCCAGGCAACCAGCAGGCCGAGCACGCCGCCGCCGACGACGACGATGCGGTCGCCGGGACCTGATGCGGCATCCCAATGCGCGTTCAGCGCTGTTTCCATATTGGCGGCGAGCACCGCGCGGCGAGCAGGAACGGCATCGGGCACAACCGTTAGGCGTTCGCGCGGCGCCACGAAATGGCTCTGATGCGGATKGAGGCAGAACACCGTCTTGCCAATGATATCGGCCGGCCCGTCTTCAACCAGCCCGACGGCACAATAGCCATATCTGACCGGGAACGGGAACGCTCCTTCCTGGAAGGGCGCGCGCATGCGCTCGTGCTCGGACGGCGGCACGCGCCCCTCGAATACCAGGCGCTCGGTGCCACGGCTGATGCCGCTCCAGAGCGTGCGAACAAGGCAATCACCCGGTCCCACCGGGGGCACCGTAACGGTGTTCAGGGCGCATTCACGCGGCGCCACATACCAGAGGCCCATCGCCGTCGAACTTGCGCCGGCTGCGAATGCCGGCTTTAGCTCCTGCGCCATGTTGAGCAGACCCTCGCCTTGCACCATCGCATGACGGAAACCGCCATGAACCAGCGCCCCGCTCCGACCACGTTCCAGCCGGCGGCGCAAGAGGCAGGCGATGCGCTGCCGGGGCTGACCCCCGCCGGGCTGCAGACGATCGGCGTGCTGCGGGCCCGCCGACTGCTGGTTCTCGTGCTCAATCTCGTCACGCTCGCCGGCCTTCTCTTCGGGGTGTCGCGGGTGCTGGGAGCGGGCGGCTGGACGCTTGCCGATATGGTGATCTTCGTCGCCTTCCTGTTCGGCGCTCCCTGGACCGTGCTCGGCTTCTGGAATGCTGCAATCGGGCTCTGGCTGCTGCATGGGGTCGAGGACGGGCGCGAGCAGGTTGCGCCGTTCGCCGCTGACGGCGATGTCGCGACACCGTTGGCGGTTCGCACTGCAGTCTTGATGACCCTTCGCAACGAGGACCCCGCGCGGGCCTTCCGTCGCCTGCGCGTGGTCAAGCAAAGCCTTGACGCGACAGGGCAGGGCGGCTGGTACGACTATTTCGTGCTCTCCGACAGCAATGATCCTCGTGTCGCCGCTGCGGAGGAGGCGCTCGCCGAGGGGTGGGCGAGCGAGCTCGGCGAGAGCGGCCGGGTGACCTATCGCCGCCGGACCGACAATGCCGGCTTCAAGGCCGGCAATGTCCGTGAATTCTGCGAGCGCTGGGGCGATCGCTACGAGCTGATGCTGCCGCTCGACGCCGACAGCGTGATGTCGGGCGAGGCGATCGTCAGGCTGACCCGCATGATGCAGGCCCATCCGCGGCTCGGCATCCTGCAGAGCCTTGTCGTCGGCATGCCGAGCAGGTCGGCCTTCGCTCGGATCTTCCAATTCGGCATGCGTCACGGCATGCGCCCTTACACGATGGGCTCGGCCTGGTGGATCGGCGAGTGCGGGCCGTTCTGGGGGCACAACGCCATGGTGCGGATCGCGCCCTTCCGCGATGAATGCCATCTGCCCGTGCTGCCTGGCGGCCCGCCGCTGGGCGGGGCGGTGATGAGCCATGATCAGGTCGAGGCGACCCTGATGCGCCGCGCCGGCTATGAGGTGCGCGTGCTGCCGGAGGAGATGGGAAGCTGGGAGGAGAACCCCCCGACCATGCTCGAATTCGCCAAGCGCGATCTGCGCTGGTGCCTGGGCAACCTGCAATATCTCAAGCTGCTCGATCTGCCGGGCCTGAAGCCGATGAGCCGCTTCCAGCTCGTCTGGGCGATCCTGATGTTCCTCGGCCTGCCCGCCTGGACGCTGATGATCGCGTTACTGCCCTGGAAGGTGCTCGAGGATGGCAATATCGCCGGATACCCGGCGGGGCTCGCGGCTTTCCTCTACGTGATGTTCTTCACGATGTATCTCTCGCCCAAGCTGGCGGGCTTTGCCGATATCCTGCTGACCAGAGGAGGCACGAAGCGTTACGGCGGCACGGGCCGTTTCATCGCCTCGTCGCTGATCGAGATCGTCTTTGCCTTCCTGCAGGGAGCGGTCTCGACCTTTCGCACGACGCTGTTCATGATCGGCCTAGCCTTCGGGCGAGCGAAGATCGGCTGGAACGGCCAGTCGCGCGACGCACACGCGTTGTCCTTTGCGACGGCATTCGCAGGTTTGTGGCCGCATCTGCTTTTCGGGCTCTATATCTTCGTTACGCTCGCCATCTTGTCGCCAGCGGTGCTGCTCTGGTCGCTGCCGCTGACTGCCGGCTATGTGCTGGCGATTCCCTTTGCCATGCTGACCGCCGCACCGGCGCTGGGCGAATGGTTCGTCGCCCGCGGTCTCTGCGGTATCCCTGAGGATTTCGATGCTCCGGCCGAACTTGTCGCCATCCAGGCGGAGACGCACGCGTGACGGGGGTGACCTATCCCAAGGGTACGGCCAAGGCGATTGCGCGCTCGCTCAGGGTCTATCATCGTGATCGCGAACGCCACGCGGCAATGGATGCGCTCTATGCAAGTTTCCTGAAGCCCGGCGATCTCGCTTTCGATATCGGAGCCCATGTCGGCGACCGGATTTCCTCCTTCCGTCGGCTCGGTGCGCGGGTTGTTGCGCTGGAGCCGCAACCCGGCCCGGCGCGCGCCATTCGCCTCATTCACGGTCGGGATCCGAATGTCACTCTGGTACAGGCCGCCTGCGGCGACCGGGCCGGTACTGTGACGCTCAGGATCAACAGTGCGAATCCGACCGTCTCGACCGTCTCCGAGCAGTTCGTCGGTGCCGCCCGCGGCGCCGAGGGCTGGGCAGACCAGGTCTGGGATCGCCAGATCACGGTGCCTTGCACGACGCTCGATGCTCTGATCTCGCGCTATGGCGAGCCCGCCTTCATCAAGATCGATGTCGAGGGTTTCGAGGCCAATGTCCTTGCCGGGCTCTCGCGGCGGGTGCCGGTGATCTCGTTCGAGTTCACCACGATCCAGCGCGATGTCGCTGAGGGCTGCCTCGCGCTGCTCGAGACTATGGGGCCGTACCGTTTCAACGTTGCACTCGGTGAAAGCCAGTTCCTTGAACTCTCCGAGGAGGCCAGCGCCGAAGCAATGGGCGGCTACCTGCGTGATTTGCCGCATTCGGCGAACTCTGGCGATGTCTACGCTATCCTGCAGGGCTGAGCAGCGGGCATCGTCGCATTGCTCAAACTGCCGGCCCCCCGCCGGACCAGCACCGCTGCCGCAAGGAGACGAGCCGGCCCGGATGCCTGCCCTTCGTCGCCGCCAGGACGCCGAGGACGGAGTGGACCAGCCCGATGAGGAGCATCAGGGCTCCGGCCAGCAGAAGTTGTATTTGCACGCGTTCCCCGATGGCGCGAGTCAGCCGTGAACCACTGCCTGTCATCGGTTGAAACGACCGCCTGCTGAGCCTCCGTCTCTGCAGGCGCATGCTTTCATCGGCTGCCCGCACGCCCTAAGAGGGAACCAGCCAGCTTGCATTCATCAGGCCTTCGCCATGCTGGCGTCGAAAGCCGTTTTCGAAGGATGGTCATGTTCAGCCTCGCCCGCCCAATCGCTCTCTCGCTCTCTCTCCTGCTTCTCGCCGCGCCGGTGCACGCTGCGGGCGATGTCGCTGTCGAGGTGAAGAACGAGTCGGAGCCGGTGCTTTGCGCCGAGAAGGACAACGTCACGATCAAGGCGATCTCGCCTGAAGTGCGGCGGTTCCAGATCGAGGCGGCACATCCGGCCTATATCGCCGGGCTGGTCCGCGATAACTGGGACGCAGACTGGACCGCCTGCGATATGACCGGCGACCCCGTCTTCACCGCGCCGACACCGCCGCGCCGGGTCACCTTCTACGAGAGCATCGATTATTGGCTCGTCGGTTACACCTTCCCGACCTTCTGGCGGCCGTCGGACACCACTTTCAAGGTTGGAGACCGGGTCGAGAAGGGCCTGCATCTCGTGCAGCTCTGGAAGCTCGGCAAGGACAAATCCTATGAAGTCCTCGTGGTCTACCCGCAGGACGGCTACTGGCGCGCCCGGCCGATGCCGCCGCAACATCTCGGCTTCTCCTCCTACGGCTCATCCTTCCTGTTCGGACCGATCGAACAGGATGGCGCACGGCCGGTGGTGAACATCAAGGAGATCGAGTTCGACCCGAAGACGACCTCCTTCAAGATGAACTTCAAGGATGGCTCGGCTGCGACGCTCAAGCTCGACAGTGTCGACGAGAACCGCATGGTGCTGGATGCCGTGCTCGACAAGCCGGTTACCGGCGGCAAGGCCTTTGTGGCGCTGCGGTCGATGTACGTCACCGAGTTCAACAACGACGTCGCCCGCATCGCCATACGCGAGCCCGGAGCCAAGGGCTGGCGCGAGGAACTGCTGATGCCCTTCAGCGGCGGCAAGGCGAGCGATATCTGGATGGGCCGCACGACCCACTCGCGTCACAATACCTCTTCGCCGGACATGGTCTTCCGCAATTTCTCCAGGGATCCGAACCCGCCGGCGGCGCCTGCCAAGAAATAGCAGCGCTCCCGAGTTCCCTCGCGATGTCCCCGGGCCCGCTGGTCATCCGGGATGACTTCGCGACGAGGAGGCTGATCTCCCATCGGAACGCAAAGCTCCTCTGTTGCGTTCTCACATGACGCAGGGCGTGCAGCCCGATAGGTTGGCACGCGTTTCGTTTGCCTGAGGATGCCATGCCGCGTTTTGCCGCCAATCTGTCGATGATGTTCAACGAGTGGGAGTTCCTCGACCGCTTCAAGGCGGCCGCGGAGGCTGGCTTCGAGGCCGTGGAGTTCCTGTTCCCCTATGAACACCCTGTCGAGCAGGTGAGCCTTGCGCTGGCGGGGGCTGAACTCGAGCAGGCGCTGTTCAATCTGCCGCCKGGCGACTGGGCCAAGGGCGAGCGCGGCATGGCCGCCATTCCGGGCCGGGAGGCGGAGTTCCGCGCCTCCGTCGAAACCGCGTTGACCTATGCGCATGCCACCGGGGTCAAGCGCCTGCACATGATGGCGGGACATGCCGATCCCGTGGATCCGGCCGCCCAGGCGGCCTATCGTGCTTCGCTCGCCTATGCCGCTGACAAGCTCGCCGAGCATGGCATCGATCTCCTGCTCGAGCCGATCAACGGCAAGGATATGCCGGGCTATTTTCTCAATGATTTCGATGTGGCCGCGGCTTATGTCCGCGAATCCGGGCGGCCTAATGTCAGGCTGCAGTTCGATATGTATCACTGCGAGCTGATCCACGGCGACGTTTCGGGCAAGCTCAAGGCGCTCTATCCGCTGGTCGGCCACGTCCAGATCGCCAGCGCCAATGGCCGCCATGAACCGGACGCGCTTGGCCCGGATTATCCGCGTCTGTTCGCTGAACTCGACGGTCTCGGCTATACTGGCTTTGTCGGCTGCGAGTACCGGCCAAGGGCCGGGACGCTCGAGGGGTTAGGCTGGTTCTCCGACTGGAAAAAGCAGGCCTGAGCGATGCGCGCCGAGCCCTTTGCCTACCCGGTCCTCGTTGCTGATATTGGTGGGACCAATTCCCGCCTTTCGCTCGTGCAGCACGCCGGTGCACGGCCTGAGCCGCTGGCGCGTATCCAGACCGGCAGTTATCCGACACCAGATGCAGCGCTGGCCTCAGTTCTGGCATCTCTCGATCCACGCCCTCGCTCGGCGGTTMTTGCGGTAGCAGGGCCGCTCGATGGACGTACTGCCCAGCTGACCAATGCCAATTGGTATTTCGACGGGCCTGGCATGGCCGCCGAGCTTGGGCTGGTGCAGGGGCTGCTGGTGAATGATTTCGAGGCGCTCGCCGCCTCGCTCGCTGTCTTGAAGCCGCAGGACATGGTCACCTTGGTGCCGGGGCAGCCCGAGKCGGAGGGAGTGCGTCTCGTGCTCGGACCCGGGACCGGCTTTGGTGCGGCAGCTCTGGTCAGCCGGAATGGCAGGGGCGCATTGATTCCGACCGAGGCCGGGCATATCGGCGTCGGGCCCGAGGATCAGGCGGAGGAGAAGATCTGGCCGGCGCTGGCGGCCGGTCTGCCGCGCGTCACGGTCGAGGCGCTCTTGAGCGGTGATGGTCTGGTGCGCCTGCATCGCGCCATCGCCAGCGAAACAGGCATGGAGGAGGCGCGGGTCAGCGCCGCTGATGTGACGACACTGGCGCTCGACGGCAACCCTGCCGCGCTGATGGCGGTCATCCGCTTCTGGCGCTTGCTGGCGCGTGTTGCCGGCGATCTCGCCCTTATCTTCAAGGCGACCGGTGGCGTCTATATCGCCGGCGGAATCGTGCCGCGCCTCCTGCCGCTCGCGGGGAATGCCGCGCTTCATGCCATGTTCAATGGCAAGCCGCCGATGGAGGAACTTGCGGCGCGCTTCGCCCTGCACGTCATCACGGCACCGGACGCTGCCGAGCAGGGGCTTGCAGCCATTGCGGAATCTCCGGCCCGCTTTGGTCTCGACGACAAAGCCCGATTGTGGTTTCCGTGAACGGCGGGTAGCAGCTACGCTTCGCGATCAGCGCAGAGCGCCGCATTCTCTCGTCAGGGCTTTTCCGCTCCTTGTCCCAGCTCTATGGCATCCAGGTTCTGCGCGCCTTCGCGGCATTCATGGTCGCCGTGCATCACGTCCAGCCGGACGCGCTTGCTTTGGCCCAGCGCTCGGGTGCGAGTTTCACGCCCTCCCATCTCGTGCCCTGGATGGCTGGCGTCGATATCTTCTTCGTCGTCTCCGGCTTCATCATGGTGCATGCGTCCGGCGAGCTCTTTGGTCGCAAGGATGCGCCTCGCCTGTTCCTGACGCGCCGGCTTGCCCGCATCGTGCCGCTCTACTGGGCGGCGACGACGCTGTTCCTGCTGGCGGGATTGCTGCTCCCCGGTGCGCTCAATTCGGCTGCGCCCGATCTCGGGCAGATTCTGGCATCCTATCTGTTCTGGCCGGCCGTCTCATCTGCCGGTCTCGTCCAGCCCGTCTACTCGCTCGGCTGGACACTGAACTACGAGATGCTGTTCTACGTGCTGTTCGGCGCAGCGCTCCTCCTGCCGCGGGCCGCAGTCGTCCTGGTGGTGACGCTGGCGCTCGCGGTGCTGGTTGCGACCGAGGCTCTGTCTGGCCCCCTGCCATTGCCATTCGGCTTCTGGGGGCAGCCGATCGTGCTGGAATTCGCCGCCGGGATGGGGTTGGCCCTGTTGAGGCGGCAGGGCTTTCGGCTCACGGGTGGGCCGCGCTGGCTCGTTGCTGCCCTGGGCGTCGCGATCCTGCTGCTGGCAGCCTGGCTTCCCGGGGCAGACACGCCCTGGATGTCCTTCCTGCTGCGGGGTTCGGCTGCCATGCTCCTGGTCGCGGCGGCGTCATCCGGCAGCGGCAATTCGGCGCCATCGGCCCTTGTTCGCGGCCTTGCCGGTCTCGGCGATGCTTCCTACGCGCTCTATCTCGTTCACCCATTTGCGATCCGGGCGCTTCGCGAAATCTTTGCACGTGTGGCTCCGGGCTGGCCCGGCCTCTATGTCCTGACGGCACTCAGCGCCTCGGTGATCGCTTCGGTGCTGATCTATCGCTGGTTCGAGCGACCGGCGACGCGCTGGCTCAGGAAGCGGCTTGAGGCCTAATCGCGCTGCCGTTTCAGGCGCATTCCCTTCAAAGACTGGCCGACGATGCCGCCGGCCTTACGCCTCTCCTCGCGCTTGGCGACAATCGCCGTGACATCCTTCGGCTGCGGAAAATAGCCCCGCTCCATGACTTCGAGCGTGTATTCCTCATAGGTCAGGCCGAGCTCCTCGGCCCGCTCCTGACGTCGCAAAGCGATAGCGGGCGGCTTCTTCCAGGCCTTGCGCGACGCAAAGCGCCAGTCGAAATAGCGTCCGATCTCGCCCTTGCCCCATTCCGGCTGGCGCTGGGCCGTGTCTTCGAGCGGCGGGCCGCCATTGTCGCCGATCCTGGCATTGCGGGCTCTGCGGGAAGGAGGGCGGGTCACGGCAGTCTATCCATTAAGAGATACGTTTTGTATCCTATAATGGATATTGCATTGCGCAAGGGGCCGTGACGCCGTGGCGGAGTGACAGGCCGGGCGTGCCAGTCTATCCCGACCGCTCGACAATCAACGGGTATCGAATGGCTCCTCTGCTCCACCTGCGCGACGTCGCCCTGACCTTTGGCGGCCAGCCCCTGCTCGAAAGCGCGGAGATCGCAGTATCGCCGGGCGAGCGGGTCTGCCTGGTCGGCCGAAACGGCTCGGGCAAGTCGACGCTGCTCAAGATCGCGGCCGGGCTGGTCGAGCCCGACAGCGCCGAGCGCTTCCTGCAGCCGGGGGCGACTGTCCGCTACCTGCCGCAGGAGCCGGATTTCACCGGCTACAGGACGTCGCTTGCTTATGTCGAGGCTGGCCTCGGCCCTGGCGACGATGCCTACCGCGCCCGTTATCTCGTCGAGGAGCTGGGCCTGACCGGAGATGAGGACCCGGCCACCATGTCGGGCGGCGAGTCTCGTCGTGCGGCGCTGGCGCGTGTGTTGGCGCCGGAGCCCGACATCCTGTTGCTCGACGAACCGACCAACCATCTCGACCTGCCGGTGATCGAGTGGCTTGAACAGGAGTTGAAGTCGCTGCGCTCCGCCATGGTCCTGATCAGCCACGACCGGCGCTTTCTGACCTCGCTTTCGCGCGCGACGATCTGGCTCGATCGCGGCCAGACGCGGCGCATGGATCGTGGTTTTGGCGAATTCGAGGCCTGGCGTGACGAGGTGCTGGCGCAGGAGGAACTCGACCGGCACAAGCTCGACCGCAAGATCGCGCGCGAGGAGGACTGGCTGCGCTACGGCGTCAGCGCACGTCGCACACGCAACCAGCGCCGCCTCGGCGATCTCCATGCGCTGCGCGACCAGCGCCGCACGGCGCGCGGTGCGGTCGGTTCGGTCCGGCTCGAGGCCAGCGAGGCCCAGATGTCGGGCAAGCTGGTGATCGAGGCGATCGACGTCGCCAAGGCCTATGACGACAATGTTGTGGTCAAGAATCTCTCGCTGCGCGTGGCGCGCGGAGACCGGATCGGCATCGTCGGACCGAATGGCGCTGGCAAGACCACGTTGATCAACCTGCTGACCGGAGCGCTGCAGCCGGATTCCGGCAAGATCAAGCTCGGCGTCTCACTCGAAATGGTGACGCTCGACCAACGCCGTGAAAGCCTCGACCCGGCGACGCCACTCGGCGATGCTCTGACTGGCGGCGGCTCCGACCAGGTCATGGTCGGCGGGCAGCCGCGCCATGTCATCAGCTACATGAAGGACTTCCTGTTCCAGCCGATCCAGCGCGGCACGCCGGTTGGAGCGCTCTCGGGGGGCGAGCGCGGGCGGCTGATGCTGGCACGGGCCCTGGCAAAGCCATCGAACCTGCTGGTCCTGGACGAGCCGACCAACGATCTCGATCTCGAAACGCTGGACCTGCTTCAGGAGTTGCTGGCGGACTACCAGGGGACGGTGTTGCTGGTCAGCCATGACCGCGACTTCATCGACCGTGTGGTTTCCGCGACGCTGATCTCGGATGGGGACGGAATCTGGACCGAGTTTGCGGGTGGCTATTCCGACATGCTCGCGCAGCGTGGCCGCGGCGTCGGCGCGAAGGCGCGTGCTGTGGCGGAGAAGGCCGTTGCTCCAGCCGCCAAACTGGCTGCTGCCGCGACGGTGGCATCCAGCAAGCGGAAGCTMTCCTTCAACGAGAAGCACGCACTGGAGACGCTGCCGAAGCGCATCGAGGCCCTTCAGGGGGAGGCCGCCAAGCTCAACACGGCTGTCTCCGGCGATCTTTACACGCGCGATCCCAAGCTCTTTGCCAAGGCAACGGCCCGGCTGGACGAGGTCACACGCGAGATCCACCAGGCCGAAGAGCGCTGGCTGGAGCTCGAGATGCTGCGTGAGGAGATCGGCTAGACCCAGGGTCCTCCGGCCTGTCTGTCGTGCGATCGGGCCGGCCATAGGATTTCGGTATCCGGGCAATCGCAAAAACGCATTTTTGGCCGGCCGCAAATCGTCCCAATGTCATCACCTCAAAGAAGATCACGAGGAAACAGCATGAGACTGAAGGGCAAGACCGCGCTGGTTACCGGCGCTGCGCAAGGGTTCGGCTTCGGCATCGCCGAAACCTTCGTGCGTGAGGGCGCGCGGGTGGCTGTACTCGATATCAATCGCGAGAAGGCGCAGGAGGCGGCAAAGGCGATCGGCCGCAAGGCATTTGCCGTCGCGTGCGATGTCGGCAAGGGAAAGAGCGTCGATGCGGCGGTCGCGAAGGTGATCACCCGGCTCGGCAGGCTGGATATCGTCGTCAACAATGCCGGCATCAGCCACCGTAACCAGCCAATGCTTGACGTCTCGGAAGCGGAGTTCGACCGCGTCTTCGACGTCAACGTGAAGTCGATCTACCTGATGGCCAAGGCGGTCGTGCCCCATTTCCGCGAGCATGGCGGCGGGGTGATCCTCAATATCGGATCGACTGCGGGCTTGCGTCCGCGCCCCGGGCTGACCTGGTACAACGGCTCCAAGGGGGCCGCGAACCTGCTCTCGAAGTCGATGGCCGTCGAACTCGCGCCTGACCGCATCCGTGTCAATGCGATCGCGCCTGTTGCCGGCGAGACGCCCCTGCTTGCGACCTTCATGGGGGAGGACACTCCCGAGAAGCGCAAGGCTTTCACCAGCACGATTCCMTGGGGCCGTTTCTCGACGCCGCAGGACATTGCCAACGCGGCGCTCTTCCTATGCTCCGACGAGTCGGAAATGGTGACGGGCAGCGTGCTTGCGGTGGATGGTGGCCGCTGCGTTTGAGCGGTTTCCTCTGCCAGACCTCTGAAGGGCGCCGCCATGCGGAGCCCTTTGTCATTGCGCCGCGGCTCTCTCCATGGAGAGCGGGGCGTCAAACCGGCTTGGCGTGAAGCGCAATTTCCTGACGCATCCTGACGGTGCCGTCGGGCTCGAAGCCACGTTGCTCGACGCTGATCGAAGGAGCCTTGGCATCGCCCTCGATCTTGATGAGATGCCAGCTCGCCATTTCGCCATGACCGAGCGGCCCGATCGAGGCCGAGGG
>NZ_JBFTLD010000060.1:0-29231 GCF_056396265.1 Allobosea sp. 05T422_2
GCTGCTTAGATCATGGGACAAGAAACCGTATCCGGTCCGATGATCTAACCCTTTGTGTTTGCATCGGCTCTCCCGAAAACCGCAATCCACTTTTCGGGCCGATGCTTTAAAACACCTGCTGCGGGTTCATCGCTGGATCAACCAGCAGCACGCAGCCTTGATCAGGCAAACGGACCGAGATGGCGGATCAGCGGCCCGCCTGCCGTTCGCCGGCCGGAAAGCGCGCCAGGATCGAAACGACCTCTTCATCGGAGACTTGCCCGAACTCCCCGTAAAAACTGCTGATGGCGACGAAGGGCTCCGGACTGTCGAGACAAACGAGGTCATCGACCTCKGGGCGCAGCTCCGCGACGACCTCCGCAGGGGCGACGGGGACGGCCAGAACGAGCCTTCCAGGCCTGCGCTGGCGTATGGCCCTCAGCGCGGCCCTCATTGTTGCTCCGGTCGCAATGCCGTCGTCGACGACGATCACGCTCCGGCCGGTGAGCAGCGCACGGGCGCGCGCGCCGAGATAGCGAGCCCTCCTGCGGTCGATCTCGGCGAGTTCGCGAGCGTAGATGCGCTGGAACTCGTCCTCCCCGATGGCCGCACGCCTGATGATCGCCTCGTTGCGCACCATGATCGGCTCCCCGCCATCCACTACGGCACCAACGGCGAGTTCCGGCTGCCAGGGAAGGCCGATCTTGCGAACGAGAACGAGGTCGAGCGGCGCGGCCAGGGCCTGCGCGATCTCGGCTGCGACCGGCACGCCCCCGCGCGGCAGCGCCAGCACGACAGGATGCTGCCCGCGATAATGCAGGAGCGGCGAAGCGAGCCTGCGCCCGGCATCCGTTCGGCTCGAGAAGCGCATCGGATCTCACCCTTCAATCGAACGCGTCACGCACCATTCGGTCTGGGAGGCCAATCCGTATGTCATCGTCGGTGCGCCCGGCTGCCTTCTCGCCCGAGGCACAGAAGCCCGCACCCCATGCCGGTGCATCGCGCCACACCGGACATTGGCCGCAACAGCCACCGACCGGGAGATGCCTCACCTGAAGACCAGAACCGGGATCTTCGAATGGGTCAGCACCTTCGTCGTCACGCTTCCGAGAACAAGGGCGGCGACGCCGCGCCGTCCGTGAGATGCCATTGCGATCAGATCGCAGCCACGCTGTGCGGCCGTCCTGATGATCTCGCGATAGGGATCGTCACTCTCGATCTGGACCACATCGCAGGGTATACCGAAATGCTTCGCCTCGCTCTCTGCAACCGCCAGAACGGCGGCTGTCTCAGCCTTGGCATGCTGCCTGTACCCCTCGCGTGTCGTCTCGAGTTGCTCGCTCGACACCGTGAAGATGTGAAATGGCTCTACGACGGTGAGCACGGTGACCTTCGCGCTCGCGTCGCGGGCAAACTCCATGGCGCTCAGCATGGCAGTCCGAGAGAGCGCAGAGCCGTCGATCGGGACCAGAAGATGGCTGTACATGGTTCCTCCCAATGTTCTTGGATCAGCTGCGCCAGGATCATGCCCGACGCCAGGAACGCATCGCCGCGAGACTTCGCGCTCGACAGGGAGACGCCCGCCAGCGCAAGCGCGGCCGTTCCGGACGTGCGAAGCTTAGCGCGCCGCAGTGTCTGCGCGTCGAGGCCGAGGACCCGATCGGTACACGACCTCGACCGCCCCGGCCGTATGGCGATGTCCACTGACAGGGCAACCGCGGCGACGCCGGGTATCAGGCCGCCTTGATCGAGATCTTCTTTTCGGCCCTCTGCGCTCCGACCGTCTTCGGCAGCCTGACCGTCAGGATGCCCTTGCTGAACGTCGCATCGATCTTGTCGGCATCGACGCCTTCAGGCAGCTGGAAAGCGCGTTGGAAGGAGCCGTAGCGGCGCTCGGACATATAATACTCCTTCTGCTTTTCMTCCTCCTTCTCCTCCTTCTTTTCCCMTTTGATCGTCAAGGTTCGGCCGGAGAGGCCGATTTCGACATCCTTCTCGTCAAGGCCGGGCAACTCGGCCGTGATCTCGTACTGTTTCTCCTTCTCGGCGAGGTCGATGGCCGGCGCGACGGGCCAGCCGGCACCCGACAGGCGGTGAAGCGCGAGGTCGAAGGGCGAACGCGTCACCGGAAGGCGCCAGCCGAACGGGTGGAAGTCGTCGAACAGTCGATCGATTTCGCGCCTGAGATTCTCGAACGGCGTCCAGCCGGTCTGCTGCGCGGGCATGGTTGCTTTGTCGCCCTTGATCGGCAACTTGGTTGCGGGATCAGCCATGACGATCTCCTTTGGAACGTTCGGTGGATCGCAGATACCGCCGCCATGTGCTCAGCCAAGCAGTCTTGCCAGACGGGCCAGGCAGCGGCACCACCCGTCGCATCCCCCAGGACCGCTTGCTTCTCCGCGACGGACCGCTTGGACGGTCCTAGCCCTGCGCCGGTCCGTCCGAGCGAGGCAGGCACTGTATCAAAGCGCGAGGCGCCCGCGATATCCTTGACGCAGCGGAAAGGGCAGCACGCCTGTCCAAAAAATACCGCCATGGCGGCCCCGATGGGCAGGTTTAGTCCAGCACGACGCGCGGGTGCCAGCACGTTGCCCGGCCTCTCCCATCGCCCCCCGTCAGCTTGACCGCTGCCTGCATGGGACTGCAGCGCAACGTCGCCTGATCATAGATGTCGGCCGTTCAGATTGATGCGACGCCGCTCGACATCAGGTCACGCAATGGCCAGGTGATCCTCGACCGCCGTGACGCCGGGTGCAGCCCAGGCCGCCCGCTCAGCGACGCCTCGCTCGTGCCAGGCCTTGACCTTTCCTTCCAGCGTTACCCGCCCGCCCGATACCATGACGCGGATCTGCCCCGCCTCGAGCTCCGCGCTGCGCTTCAGCGCGCTCTCGATCCTGTTCTTGACGTCGCTGGCTTCCACACGTGGCTTGACGGCGATCAGATTGATGACGCCTGCGACGCCGGAGAGCTTGCGCAAGGCGGCCTCTGCGGCATCGCGCTGGAAATACCAGTCGACACTGCCCGTCAGCGTGATCCAGCCATCCTGGACCTTGATCTTGACCTTCTCGTCCGGGATTGTCGTGTCCCAACTGATGAGGTCGACCGCGCGCTGCGCGATCTCGTCATCGTTGGTCTTCTTGTCGCTTGGGAGCCTTACCTCGATTTCCTGAGCGATCGCGCGCACACCCTTCACCCTCTGCACGATATGCTCAGCCGCCAGCTTTTCGGCATAGCTGCCAACATGTCCCGAGAGAGTGACCGTGCCGTTCTCGACCGCGACGCCGATATGGGCCGCGCTCACGCTCGGCTCGAATTCGAGCTCGTTGAGCACATATTCACGAAGCAACAGATCATTCATCGCCACCTCCTGATTGTTTGGAAATGCGTGTCGTCCGAGGCTGACCCCATTCTGGCCAGTTCTCGAAGGGCAACATTGACCTGGATCAAGAGGCCAGCCACGGGCTCGCAGCGCCCATCGTTCCTCCATGCCCGCTGCGTTCGTCGGGCGCCTTCAGAGACGTCCCCCGCGCGCGCCGGTCAGGCCTGATGCCTCAGATCAACATGCCCCCGGGGGCAGTGTCCTCGCCGCGATCGATCGCGCGGGCCTTGCAAATCCCAACGGCTGCCTAAGCGGAAGGCCACGCAGAGAGCCTCTGGTTTGGCCCGACCGCGTCGCGGTGCGAGACCGCGCTGACCGAAAACCGACCTCCGCGCATCGGAGAGGAACCAGGAACGAGCCCTCGGCGCGGAGCGGCTCTTCGATAAGCACCGGGACAAGGCGTCGTGCGCCGATGAACGGGGCCCGGCTCAGACGCGGCTCGAGACAAAGACCCTGAGATTTGGACCAGCGTACTGGCTCAGCTCCCCCTCGAAATCCTGAACCTGATCCTGATTGCGGCAGGCAATGAACAGCCCCCTGCCCTCCTCGAGCAGATCACACAGCTCCTGCGTAACAACTATGCTCTTGGACCGCATATAGAGCTCAGTCGCATCATAATAGAGCCATTCACAATCGGCATTGAACGCAAATCGACTGCCCAGATGGTTTCCGTAGCTCCCGGAACGAACCAACATGCAGTTTTCACGAGCATAGCGTATCGCCTTGGAAAGCTTCTTCATTTCGAATCTGTAATTGTTACCTCTGCGCCCACCGAATTTCTGACTGAAATCGATCAGGTCGCTGCCGGGATAGCGCTTCCGGTAGTGTTCCCACGCAATGGCTCCCCCGCGCTTGCCCGCCAGCATCGTCAGGTCGAACGCCCGCCCATCGTCGCTCACCGTTACGGATGTTTCGGTGAAGGCGCAGGTCACATGGGAGGCTCCGCCATGGACAATCGCGTTCTGCGCAATTTCCATGATGAGCACTCCCAGGCATTCCGGAAGGCCGCCATCGGCGTCCGCATCGGAGGTATAGCGCGACAGCCTCCTGACAATTCGGGGGCCGATGGTGTCGTTGATGTGATCGGTAATCGCGTCGCGGTCCTGGCTGGGCGGGGAAATTCGTATGGCTTGACCGATCACCGCATCGGTCAGGCGCTCTGCGTCCCGGCTCTCGGCAGGCGGCGGGATGGCTCCCTGCGCCTCAAGATCAACGATCAGAGGAAGCAGCAGGCCGGCCGCAGCCGCAGCTGCGGAGCGCTGCCGGTCTCGCTTGACCCCGTTGCCGGCATCATCGGAAATCCCCTTGATGAGGAACCAGGGCACTCCGAGGTCGGCGACGAAGTCATAGGCTTCCATCTCGCCGCCCAACACCTCCGGATACTGCGCGAGGACCCGGTCCCGGGCTTCATCCTGGCTAAAATAGGTTTCGCAGGAGGCGAGAATCCCCGCTCGAACCCCGGTCAGCCCCCTCTCCAGGAGCCGCTCGACGTGATCACTCAGGTCGCCGAGCGGACTTTCGCGGGGCGTGCGAAGCCTTTCCTCGCCCTGCTCCGTCATTCTCACGCGATTGATCGCCCAGACTTCCCTGGAGATGACGACCTCGCCAGGKGCCACCTTCGCCGGGTTTCCCCAGGCAAAACCGACGATCACCACGAGAACCGGCTTCGGAAGGAACGAGCCTGTGACGTACCGCGCCAGGCGCCCGATCGATTTGTCCCCCTGGGCACCAGCTTCGCCGGTCAGGTGAAGACAGAAACGATTTCCGATCCGGCCGAGCGTCGCTCCGTTATGGGGATGTTCAACTCTGGCGACCGTGCGTTCCTGGAACAGTCGCTCGACCGCCGTTCGCTCGACGGAGTTCGTCGTCAGGACCAGTACATAATTGTCGTCGAGGGCGGCCTTCGCACTCAGGAGATTGACCGGGTTCGACATTCACCACCGCGAGCAGCAACGGACATGCCAACTCTACGCGATCCGGGAAGGACGCCTCAAGTCGCTCTCCGCGCGGCATCGACGCGCCCGACCGGCAGGAACAGGGTCGCCGCCCATCGGGCGCATTCCCCACCTGCAAGGGACGAACMACAAGCCCTGCCGACCGGACGGCACGAGGATGCCCMTCCTTCAGGCCAGCGTCCCGGACCGCCCGAGAGTCGACGCGTTGCGCTGGCGCGGCAATCAATTGGGCTTCGTGGCGCCCCCGACAGGGTTGCTTTGGTGCATAGGCTGCCCGTCAGGGCTCATGTCCCGGCCGTAGTCGCGGTTCTGCTGGCTGTCGGCAGCAGAGGGCGGCCTGTTCGGCTCGGGGCGATTGGCGCCCGGCGCATACTGTGTCGCGCCGCTGCCAGTGCCCTGCTGCGGCGCCATTCCCGACGATCCCGAGCCAGTCCCGGTGCCCTCCTTGTGTTCCGGCCCGGCCATCGAGGGGGATGGTGCCGGCTGGGCCTGTGCATGAGCCGCGCACAGCAAGGCAGTCAGTGCCGTCCCGAAGAGGAACGCTCGCATGGGGTTTGAACTCATCGGATTCCTCCAGCGCGATTTCGCCTCACACGGAGGACCACAATCAGCTAACGTCAGCGCCGCGAGCAGGGTTCCAGCGGCCCGGAACCTGACATCGAGGCATGCAGAGGGCCGGAGGTTCAGCCAATGCCTGAGAACGCGTCCAAGCAGGATCTCGACGATCAGATTGCGATCGCCCGACGGAATATCGCCGATCTGATGGAGCAAGCCACCGCGGCCTCGGGATCGGGCGCGGAAGAGGCCATCGCGAACCGGATCGAGGAACAACAGGACCGGCTCAACACATTGCTGAAGCAGCGCGAGGCGATGGGATAGGACGGCGTTCCAAGGGCTTGTGCTGAAGGGCGGTTCGTTGCCACGCCGCTCCCAGTGCATTTTCAGCCACGGCCAGGGGCTGCTTCTCCCAATGCGGCACGCAGATCACCTGGCGCCGGAAATCCATGCGACGAGCAGCTGGCGTCATAAACCCGCCGCTCGCTTCGCGATGCTCTGGCTGAAGGACTTCAAGGCGAGCAGGCGCCCCGATGCCGGCGGCGGCGATTGCAACCTCCCCCGCCGGTCCGCTTCAGGGTCTGACTTTGCGGCCAGCAGCTACCATTGCGGCAATGGCTTGTAGCGACGACCGGCAACGATCTCGCGGACATGGTCGCGGCCGGCCAGTGCCTCGCCGCGAAGCCTGTCGATATCGATCGTCGTGAAAGCACCGTTGGAATAGAGCACCTTGCCCGCAACGATCGTGCTCGTGACCTCGGCCCGGCTGGCATAGCGCAGCAATTCGCTCGAGAGATGCTGCATCGACATCAGATGCGGACCGCTTCCATCCAGTACGACGATGTCGGCGGCCTTGCCGGGCTCGAGCGATCCGGCAATGTCGTCGATTCTGAGCACCGAGGCGGCCTCGATCGTCGCCATGTCGATGATGTCGCCGGCGGCGAGAAAATCCGCGTCATAGCCGGCGATGCCCCATTTCACGCCATGGATGAGCCAGGCAGCGCGCATGTTGACGAAGATGTCGTTGGCCTGGTTGTCGCAGCCGAGAGCGACCCGGATGCCGGCCGCACGGAAGCGCGGCAGGTTCGGGATCGCGTTGAGATTGGCGACGCATTCGACCGGGGAATGCGCCAGGCCGGCATGGCCGCGCGCCAGCAGCTCGATCTCCTTTTCGCTGGCAAGCACCGCATGGACGGCAACGAGATGCTCGTCGATGACACCGAGATCCGCCAGGCGCTCGACGGGTCTGCGGCCGAAGACCGACAGGCAGAACTCGACCTCCTCGCGGTCGCGCCCGATATGGACCTGGATCGTCGTATCGTGCCGCCGCGCCAGCTCCGCCCCGCCGCGGAAATAGGCCTCGGAGAAATTCATCAGGGCCGACACGTTGACGGAGCCGCGGATCAGGCCGTCGCCGCGCGGCGGATGGCGTCTCAGGAACTCCTCGGTGGCGGCGAGCTCGCGCTCGGCCTCTCCCTCCCGGGCCTTGTACCAGGAGCGGTCGGCGATCTGGCTRTAGAGCGCGGCATGGTGGAAGTCCTGGTCGGCGGCGCCGCGCGCCATGACGCAGCGTATGCCGGTCTCCTCGATCGCGGCGACGATTGCCGGCTCGTGGGCGGGGTTCAGCGTGCCCTCGCACATCGTGGTGATGCCGGAACGCAGGAGCTGCGCTGCGAGCAGGCGCACGGTCGTACCGGCCTGTTCGGCGTTCAGCGAGCGCTGCGCCGGGCTGTAAAGACGCGGAATCATCGGCAATTCGCCGCTGGTCAGCGAGCGCACGAAACATTGCGTGCAATGGGTGTGGGCGTCGATGAAGCCCGGCATGATGATGGCGTGCTCGTCGCCGAGAACCTGCTCGCAACGGTAGCGCGAGGCGATCTCCTGGCGCGGGCCGACTGCCAGAATACGCCCGCCGCGCGAGACGACCATGCCGTCCTCGATGACGGCCCGGTTCCTGTCCATGGTGACAATGCGACCGCGGACTCCGAGGTCGACGCTTTCCTGCTGCACTGACGGCTCCTGTATCGGGTTCAGAGGATGAAAGGCTCGCCCGGGCGCAGTGCGTCATAGGCTTGGGAAATCGTGTCCATATGCGTCATCACGGCCTGCCAGGCCTCGTGGGCATCGCGCCGGGCGATAGCCTCCGCGATCCGCCGGTGTTCGGCGCTGAAATGGGCGCGCCGCTCCGGCCGCAGCACCGCGCGGCGCATGGCGCCCCAGACGATCTCCTTGCGAGCCCGGTTGACGGTCTCGAACAGCTCGATCGCCAGCGGATTGCCGCAGGCAGCGGCGATCGCGCGGTGAAACCCCTCGTCGAAGACCTCGTAGGCATCCATGTTGCGCGCAGCCGCACAGCGGCGGCAGGCGGCCTCGATCTCGGCGATCTGAGCGGCTGAAGCGTTCACGGCAGCGAGCGAGGCGAGCGACGGCTCGAGCATCCTGCGCGCGTCGTGGATATTGCGCGGACTGCAATTGGCCACAGTGCCTTCCGTCGCCGCCTCGATCTCCGTGCGCCGGCCGCGAAAGGTGCCCCGGCCGACATGGCGCCAAAGTGAGCCGCGGGCCTCGAGACGCTCCAGCGCGTGCCGGACGGCATGCCGGGTCACGCCAAGACGCGCCGCAAGTTCACGCTCGGTCGGCAGGCGGCGGTCGCTGTCCTGAATGGTCCCCTCGAAAATCAACTCGATGCTCTCCTCGAGCGTCGATCTAATCTCATCGGTCATCCGCTGGCGAGTCATAATTGCAACCAATCATTTGTCTGGTTGAAAAGCAGATGCCTAAGCTTTGCGCCACATGTCAAGAAATAACGAGCACATACCCCATTGACAGCGCCTATCGTGACGTGTGGATTATCAACCAGACGGGACACAATGCGATAAAAATCGCAACCAATATAGCAACCAATCGATCGGGATGGAGATCTTCGACATGGCGGTACGGAACGGACTGGCTGCCGGGCTGGCGCTCTTCGCATGCCTTCTGCCCATGGMGGCGGCCGCGGGTTCAATCACGGTGGCGAATAATGGCGGTGCTGCCGGCGCGGGTTATCGCGACGCCTATTACAAGCCCTTCACGGCGAAGACCGGTCACGTCGTCGTCGACGATTCCTTCAACCAGGAACTCGCCAAGCTCCGTTCGCAGGTCGAAACGGGCAATCTTGTCTGGGATGTGGTCAGCCTGACCGCGATCAACGAGGCGACAGCCTGCGAAGAAGGCCTGATCGAGCGCATCGACTGGGCGCGCTATGTCGATCCCAAGGACTTCGCCGCAGTCGGCGGCTTCGGCCAATGCGGATTACCGAACAATTTCGTGTCCGGCTCCCTGGTCTACGACACCAAGCGCTATGAAGGCGGGGAGGCCCCCAGGACCTGGGCGGATTTCTGGGACGTCAAGAAATTCCCCGGCAAGCGCGGCCTGCTCTACCGCGCCGAGCAAACGCTCGAGGTCGCGCTGATGGCCGATGGCGTGCCACCGGCCGAGGTCATGACGGTGCTCGCGGCGCCGGGCGGCGTCGACCGCGCCTTCAGGAAGCTTGCCGAGCTCAAGCCCCATATCAAATGGTGGAAGAGCGGCGACGAGTCGATGCAGAACATCCTTACCGGCGAGGTCGTCATGACCTTCGCCTGGAACGGGCGGGTCGCGATCGCCAACCGCACCAACAATCGCGCGCTCAAGATCGAATTCGGCGCCGGCCATGTCTCAGGCAGCCAGATGATCGCGATCATGAAGGGCACCAGGAAAAAGGACATCGCGCTGGATTTCCTGGCTCTCGCCTCCTCGCCAGAACCGCAGGCGGCCTTCGCACGGACCATCGACTACGCGCCGGCCAATGCGAAAGCCTATGCCTTCATGAGCGAGGCCGAGCGCGCCACGCTGCCGGCCAATCACCTGCACCTCGCCTCGCTGCAAAGCGGCCAGCTCTATCTCGACTTCTGGCTCAACAATGGCGACGCGCTGCTGCAGCGCTTCATCACCTTCGCCGCCCAGTAATCCAGCCGTCCCCGGCACAGGGAGCCGTGACATGAAGACCTCGAAGGCCATTCTCGCCATCGGGCTGGCGTTTGCCGGACTTGCCGTCCAGCCCGCCACGGCCCAGTCGCTTACGGTCGCGAACCAGGGCGGCCAGCCCGGCGAGCTCCAGCGCAAGACCGTGTTCGAGCCCTTCACCGCCGAGACGGGCATCAAGATCAATATCGACACGTTCAACCAGGAACTTGCCCGCATCAGGACGCAGGTCGAGACCGGCAACCTCGTCTGGGATGCCATCAGCCTGAACCCGATCAACGAAGCGGCCGGCTGCGAAGAGGGGCTGCTGGAGAAGATCGACTGGTCGAACTATGTCGATGCGAAGGCCTTCGAAGCGGTCGGCGGCTTCGGTGCCTGCGGTGCCCCCTATCTCGCCTCCCCCGGCACGCTGGTCTACGATTCCGACAAGCTCAGCGGCGATGCGGCGCCCCGTAGCTGGGCCGATTTCTGGAACGTCGCGAAATTTCCCGGCAAGCGCGCGCTGATGTATCAGCCCGACCAGACCGTCGAAATCGCGCTGATGGCTGACGGCGTCGCGCCCTCCGACGTGGTCAAGGTGTTGACCGGGCAGGGGGGCCTCGACCGGGCCTTCCGCAAGCTGGCCGAGATCAAGCCGCATGTGAAATGGTGGAAGAGCGGCGACGAGTCGATGCAGCTCCTGCTCACCGGCGAGGTCAGCATGGGCTATGGCTGGCTCGGCCGTGTCAACGCCGCCAATGCCTCGAACAACCGCAAGCTGCGCATCGTCTGGGATGCCGGCTACACCAACGCGCTGATCTATTTCGGCGTCCTGAAGGGCTCGCCTCGCAAGGATGCGGCGGCCAGGCTGATCGCCTATCAGCTGTCGCCGCCCGCCCAGGCCCGCTACATGGAGCAACTCGGCAACCCGCCGGCCAATTCCGACGCGAATGCGCTGCTCAGCGAGGCCAGGCGCGCCGCCCTGCCCGATCCCAAGGCGCGCAACGGCATGATGCAGGCGGGCCCGACCTATATCAATTTCTGGCTCRACAATGGCGACGCCATCCGCCAGCGCTTCGCAACCTTCGTGGCCCAGTGATGAGCATGGCCGCGACATCTCATGAGTTGGCAGCAGCGCCGACGCCACGGACGGCCAGTCTCGCCGCCCAGGTCGGCGCGGCGGAGCGACGCCATCTCTGGCGGATGCTGGCGCTGCTCGCGCCGAGCGTGCTGTTCACCGCCTTCTTCTTCGTGGTGCCGCTGGCGCTGTTCATGTTCCGCAGCGTCGACAATCCCGAGGTGCCCGGCTACCTGCCGCAGACCGCGGCGGTGATGCAGGCCTGGTCGGGCCAGGGCGAGCCGGACGAAGCGGCCTTCGCGGCGCTGGCCGCGGACCTGCGGGCAATCCGCGACACCCCGGCGCTCGGGCTGATCGGCCGCCGGCTGAATTACGCGCTGCCCGGCTTCCGGGGTCTGCTGACCCGCACGGCGCGGCGCCTGCCGGCCGTGGATGACACCGCGACGAAGGCAGCCTTCCTCGCCATCGACGAGAAGTGGCGGGATCCGGCGATCTGGGGCGTGCTGCACCAGCAATCGGGCCGCCTGACGAGCTTCTACCTGCTGACCGCGCTCGACCTCGAAAAGGCGCCGGACGGCGAGATCCGCCGCGTCGCGCCGGAGCAGCGCATCTTCATCGATCTCTACGGCCGCACGCTGACGGTCAGCCTCGGCGTCACGGCGCTGTGCCTGCTGATCGGCTATCCCGTCGCCGCCGTGATGAGCAGGGCCGGCCCACGCGCCGCAAGCTGGATGCTGATGCTGGTGCTCGTGCCGTTCTGGACCTCGCTGCTGGTCCGCAGCACCGCCTGGGTCATCCTGCTGCAGAACGAGGGGCTGGTGAACAAGAGCCTGATCGCGCTCGGCCTGATCGACCAGCCGCTGGCGCTGATCTTCAACCGGGCCGGCGTCTTCATCGCCATGGTCCATGTGCTGCTGCCCTATGCGATCCTGCCGATCTACAGCGTGATGAAGGGTATTTCCGGCAATCACCTGCGTGCAGCCGCTTCTCTCGGCGCGCCGCCGCTGCGGGTCTTCCGCACGGTCTACCTGCCCCTGACGCTGCCTGGACTGGCAGCGGGCGGAACGCTCGTCTTCGTGCTCTCCGTCGGCTTCTACGTCACCCCGGCGCTCGTCGGTGGGCCTGGCGACCAGATGATCGGCTATTTCATCGCCTATTTCACCAATTCGGCGGTCAACTGGGGCCTGGCCTCGGCGTTGGGCGCCMTCCTCCTGCTCGTCGTCGCGGCGATCTATCTCGCGCTCGGCAAGCTCGTCGGCTTCGACCGGCTCAGGGTGCGCTGACATGGCCGCTGCAACTCACATCCCCGCCACCGAGCGGGCCGTCCTGATCGGGTCCCGGATCTTCACGACCCTGGTCTTCGTCTTCCTGATCGCGCCGATCTTCGTCGTCGTGCCGCTGTCGCTGACCGCGGGACAATTGCTCGTCTTCCCGCTGCCGGGGCTTTCCCTGCAATGGTATCGCGAGTTCTTCACCAACCCGCTCTGGACCGGCGCGCTCGCCAACAGCGTCTTCGTCGCCCTCGTCACCACGGTCGCGGCGACGACGCTGGGAACCACGGCGGCGCTCGGCCTGCACGGCGCCCGCTTCCGGTTCAAGCCGATCCTGGTCGCCCTGCTGGTGACGCCGATCGCAGTTCCGGTGGTGATCATCGCGGTCTCGGCCTTCTATTTCTTCGCGTCGATCAATCTCGTCGGCACCTATCTCGGGCTCATCCTGGCCCATATCGCGCTGGCGCTGCCCTTTGTCGTGATCACCGTGTCGGCGACGCTGCAGAGCTTCGACCCCAATCTGCCGCGAGCCGCGGCCAGCCTGGGCGCCTCGCCGCTGCGGACCTTGCGMACCGTGACGCTGCCGATCATCGCGCCGGGCGTCGCCTCAGGCGCCGTCTTCGCCTTCGTCACCTCATTCGACGAGCTCGTGATCGCCCTGTTCCTCACCAGCCCGCAGCAGCGGACCCTGCCGCGCCAGATCTTCAGCGGCGTCAGCGAGAATATCTCGCCGACGATCACGGCAGCGGCCGTGGTGCTCCTCGTCGTCTCGGTGCTGCTGATGCTGGTCATGGAGTGGCTGCGCGCCCGCTCGCAACGCTTGCGAAACCCCTTGGAGACCGCCTGATGCCCGCCGCTACCGTAGACCTGCTGATCGAAGGTGGAACCGTCATCGCCTTCGACGGACAGGAGCACCGCTATCTCGAGGGCGGCACCATCGCCATCTCCGGAGACGAGATCGTCGCCGTCGGACCGGGCTTTGCCGGAGAGGCGAAGCGGCGCATCGATGCGCGCGGGAGGATCGTCATTCCTGGCCAGATCAGCACGCATGCCCATATCGGCGCGCATGAAGGCCCGCGACAGCTGATCGACAGCGGCCGGCGCGACTTCATCCGCTCGAGCTTCCTGCATTTCCTGCCGGCGAGCCGCTCCGGCCGCCCCGGCTTCCTCGCTCCGCAGGATGCGCGCGCCTCGCTGCGCTATGGCTTCGCCACGCTGCTTCGGCAGGGCGTCACCACCGTCCTCGCCTTTGCCCCGGCCGGGCCGCGCGACGGCGAGCTGATGCTGGAGGTGGCGCAGGAATTCGGCATCAGGCTCGTCTGGGCACCGATCGTCGCCGGTGGTCGCTACTGGCTCGAGGATGACGGACGGGTCGTGCGCGAACTCGATGATGCCGCAGGCCTGAAATCGCTGGAAGCCAGCGCCCGTTTCATCGAGACGCATCGCGGCGCTCTCGACGGCCGGCTGTCCGGCGTGATCGCGCTCGACGAATATTATGTCTCGACTCCGGCGCTGAGGCGCGAGGCGAAGCAGGTGGCGCGCGGGCTCGGCGTGCCCTTCACCCTGCATTTCGTCGAGCAGCACCGCGAGTTCTTCGAGACGATGGGTGCGACGGGCAAGACCCCGGTCCAGTGCCTGGCCGAGGAAGGCCTGCTCGACGAAGCAACCATCCTGGCGCATTGCGTCTATATCGCCTCGCACCGTGCGGTCGGCTATCCGCTCGAGGACGACATCGCGATCCTCGGCGCGGCCAAGGTCAATGTCGCGCATTCCCCGGTCGCCTTTTCCCGGCGCGGGCTCGCTCTCGAGAGTTTCTCCCGCTATCGCCGGGCCGGCATCAATGTCGCGCTCGGCACCGATACTTATCCGCTCGACATGTTCTCGGAGATGCGGATGGCGTCGCTGATGAACAAATTCGCCGACAACAATCATGAGGAGGCGCCGGCAGAAAGCGTCTTCTCCGCGAGCAACCTTGCCGGCGCGCAGGCGCTGGGACGCCCCGATCTCGGGCGGATCGCGCCCGGCGCCAAGGCCGATCTCGTCGTCATCGACCCGCGCTCGCTCACCTTCGGCCCCAATCCCGACCCGGTCAGGGCGATMGTGCATCTGGCGACCCCGGAGATGATCGACAGCGTGATCGTTGCTGGCCGCCTGCTCGTCGAGGGCAAGCGGCTGCTGGTCGCCGACGAGGACGAGATCATCGACGCGGCCGCCCGTTCGAGCCGGGCCGTCTGGGACGGTCACGCCGCACATGACATCCTCGGCCGCAGCGCGGCTGAGCGCTTCCCGCCCTCCCTGCGCGCCTGGACGGAGTAGGCCATGACCCTCACCGCAACCGCACATCGCGACGCGCCTGTCCCCAGCGCGCCGCTCGTCAGCTTCTCGCATGTCCAGAAGAGCTATGACGGCCAGGTCCTCGTCGTGAAGGACCTGTCCCTCGACATTGCCCGGGGCGAATTCCTCACGCTGCTCGGCCCCTCAGGCTCGGGCAAGACGACGAGCCTGATGATGCTGGCCGGCTTCGAGACGCCGACCAATGGCAGCATCACCTTGCAGGGCCGCGACATCACCGCACTGCCGCCCTACAAGCGCGGGATCGGCATGGTCTTCCAGAACTATGCGCTGTTTCCGCACATGACGGTGGCCGACAATGTCGCCTACCCCCTGCGGGCGCGAAAGCTATCCGAACCGGAAATCGCGCGGCGGGTGGCGACTGCGCTCGACATGGTCAAGCTCGGGGCGTTCGGCAAGCGCATGCCGGCGCAGCTTTCCGGCGGCCAGCAGCAGCGTGTCGCGCTGGCCCGCGCGCTCGTCTTCGAGCCCGAGCTGATCCTGCTCGACGAACCGCTGGGCGCGCTCGACAAGCAGTTGCGCGAGCGCATGCAGTACGAACTGAAGCAGATCCACGAACGGCTCGGCGTCACCATGGTCTATGTGACGCATGATCAGGAAGAGGCCCTGACCATGTCGGACCGGATCGCCGTGTTCGACCAGGGCAGGATCCAGCAGCTCGCGACGCCGGAGGAACTCTACGAGAGCCCGGCCAATGCCTTCGTCGCGGGCTTCGTCGGCGAGAACAACAGTCTCGACGGCGTCGTCGTGGGCCGCAGCGATGCGACGGTCACCGTGCGCCTCGCCGACGGGGTCGAGGTGGTGGCGCAGTCCATCGATGCGCTCGCGATCGGGGACGAGGCGGTGCTGTGCCTGCGCCCGGAACGGATCGCCCTGACGCCGGGAGAGACCGAGAACAAATATGTGCTCGAGGTCGAACGGCTGGTCTATCTCGGCGAGGCGACCCGCGTCGTCTTCCAGCTCGGCGGGCAGGAGCTGATCGCGAAGGCCGATCCGATGCGCTTGCCCCAGGAGCTCGCGCGCGGCGCCCGGATCGAAATCGGCTGGCGAGCGGACGAGTGCCGCGCCTTTCGCAAGGGCTGAACCGCTTGAACGAGAACCCTGCGAGCACGCAGAGCACGATCGTACGGGGCCGCCATGTCCTGTGCGGCGTCGACGGCGACGACCGCGCCCGGATCATCACCGACGGCGCCCTGCTCATCGAAGCTGGCCGCATCGCCGAGATCGGGCCGGCCTCTGAGCTGATCGCCCGCCATCCCGGCGCCGCATGCATCGGACGGCCGACCGATCTCGTCATGCCCGGGCTGGTCAACGCCCATCACCATACCGGGCTGACGCCGCTCCAGCACGGCACGCCGTTCCTGCCGCTGGAACTCTGGCTGCCGCGCTTTCTCGGCTGGCGCGGGCTCGACCCCTATCTCGACACGCTCTACTCCGCGATCGAGATGATCGAGTCGGGCGTGACCACCGTCCAGCATCTGCATGGCGGACCGGTCGGCCCGCGCGCGCGCTGGCTCGATGCGCCGGACGCGATCATGCGGGCCTATGCCGAGATCGGGATGCGGGCGTCCTTCTCCTTCATGTGGCGCGACCGGAACAGGATCGTCTACGGGGCCGACGAGACTTTTCTCGCAAGCCTGCCGTCGCCGCTCCGCGAACAGCTCGCGGCGATCCTGGCAACGGCCCAGACCTTGGTCGAGACATTGACGGAGCATTTCGAAGCCCTGGCGGAACGCTGGGGCCAACCCGCCGATGGCATGAGCCGGGTCCAGCTGGCGCCGTCCAACCTGCAATGGTGCACGCGCGAGAGCCTGATCGCGCAGCGCGACCTCGCCCAGCGCCATGATGTGGGGCTGCATATGCATCTGCTGGAGACGCCGTATCAGCGCCGGTTCGCCGAGATGGACACCGACGGCTCCGCCGTCCGCCACCTCGCCGATCTCGGGCTGCTGGGCCCGCGCATGACGATCGGCCACGGCATCTGGTGCAGCGACGCCGATATCGCGCTGCTCGCCGAGAGCGGCACCTGCGTCTGCCACAATGCAAGCTCCGGGCTGCGGCTGCGCAGCGGCATCGCGCCCGTCAAGGAGTTCGACCGGGCCGGCATTCCGGTCGCGCTCGGCATCGACCAGGCCGGCATCAATGACGACCGCGACATGCTGCAGGAGATGCGCCTCGCCTGGAACCTGCAGCGCACGCCAGGCCATGCCTACGAACCGCTTTCCGAGGCGCGCATCTTCCGGATGGCCAGCGAGCACGGCGCGGCGACGACGGGCTTTGCCGGCCTGGTCGGCCGGCTCGAGCCCGGGCGTGCGGCCGATATCGTCGTGATCGACTGGGAACAGCTGGCGCAGCCCTATCTCGATCCCGACGCCGAGATCGTCTCGGCGCTGGTGCAGCGCGCCAGAACGGGGATGATCCGCGATGTGCTGATCGACGGGCGCCACGTGCTGCGCGACGGGCGCATCGCCACGATCGACAAGGAAAAGCTGCTCAGCGAGATCGAAGCGGCCATGCAGCGCCCCCCGAGCGAGGCCGAGACGGCACGGCGCGCCTTCGTCAAGGCGCTCGACCCGCATCTGCGCGCCTTCTACGCCGACTGGCCGCTTCCATCCGCGGCAGATGCCTACCGCAGCTTCAACGCGCGGCGCTAGTATCCGCGATCTCCGGGCAGGCGCTCGCCGAGGACGGCGGCGCCAGCAGGGAGATGCGCCGCCGCGCTCGTGACGAGGCCGAAACCGCTCTACGCAGCAGCAGCGGCCGTGATCTCGCTGTGGCGCGCGATCACCCTGCCCTGCCTGACAACCGTCCGGTTCGGCGCGCGCGAGACGATTGCGTCGGCGAGCGTCTCGCCCGTCAGGAGAACGAGATCGGCCCGTGCTCCGTCATGCAGTCCGTAATCTGCGACGCCCAGGGCCAGCGCCCCGCCGAAGGTGCAGCTGTCAAGCGCCAGCTCGAGATCGTCGTCGCGGCGAAAGCCGTTGCGCTGAGCGACCAGCATCGCGCGTTCCAGCATGTCGGCATTATTGAAGGGGCCCCATGTGTCGCGGACGCCGTCCGAACCGGAACAGACGATGACGCCGAGCGAAGCCAGCAGAGCAAGGCTCGGGCACGCCCTGGCAAGGGGCGCCGTCGTCATGATCGCGACCTGCTCGCGCGCCAGCATCTCGCCGAGACGACCGGCATGAGCCGGTCCGATATCGCCCAGGCAGAAGGCGTGGCTGATCATCACGCGCCCCTGAAGGCCGAGCGCCCGCGTGCGCTCGAGGATCAGTTCAACACTGAAGGCTCCGAGCTCTCCAGGTTCGTGCAGATGGATATCGATCGGCTTGGCTGAACGCTCGGCAAGGCCGAATGTCATGTCCAGGCTGCCGCGCGGATCACGGTCGATCTGGCTGGGGTCGAGGCCGCCGACGATATCCGCGCCGATGCGGAGGGCCTCCTCCATCAGCTCGAGGGTGCCGGGCCGCGAGAGCAGGCCCGCCTGCGGAAAGGCAACGGTCTGCACCTCGATCGTCCCGCGGCATGCGTCCCGTGATCTGAGCACGCCCTCCAGCGGCGACAGGCCGACATCGGTGTCGATCGCGACATGGCCGCGAAGCAGGGTCGACCCCAATTCCGCCGACCGGACAAGCTGGCGCGTCGACTGCAATTCCGGGTCGATCCCTCGCCGGCGCAGTTCATCCTTCTCCGCCTGGATCTTGTCGGCCAGGGCCGGGCCGACCTCGTTTCGGAACCAGGGCAGCCCAAGCAAGGAATAGCCCAGATGCGTGTGGGCTTCGACGAGTCCGGGGATGACGATCCTGCCGCAGCCATCCTCCACGGCGCTCCCTTCGGGCGCTGCAAGTTCGTCGCCCGTCGCAGCAATCGTGCCGTTCCGGATCAGGATATCCTGGGGCGGCGAGAGAGGGAGGCCCCGGCCTCGCCAGAGGCGGACCTGCCTGATGAGCAGAGAACCCGTTGGTGCGACCTGCATCCTATGCTCCGTCGACAGCAGGAGCGCCGCTCTTCGCAGCCAGGAAGCGCGCCTCCCACCAGGAGAAGACGATGTCGCGCAGCGCCGCCCCGTCGTCGTCGCCGTGCACAGCATGGCGCAGTACTTCGAGGCGTGCGACATCCTCCTCCGTCAGATCGATCTCGATCCGGACCTGCTGCAACGGGACATTGGTGAATTCCGGCTTGTAGGCCGGATCKCGGCTCAGTTCCCGGTCGGCCTTGATCGTCGGATTCCTGAAGTCGCGCGGCGTGCGCTGGCTGGACAGGATCGGCGTGCGCGGAACCCGCGCGAGATCCTCCTCCGTCGATTCGAGAATGATCACCTCGACCGGCTTCAGCGCGAAATTGCTCGTGCGCATGATATCGGCGCCGCAGACATTCGGCACAGCCAGAACATCCATCAGAGCCAGGAGATCGACATAGTCGCCGGCCCGCGAAGCCTGTCGCGTGATCGTTGCCGATCCGTTTTCGGTGATCTCCGTGCACATGAACAGGTTGAAGCTGTCATGCACGTCGTCCGGCGTCAGCCCGTATTCGCGTTGCGCTTCGGCCTGGATGTCGTGGCAGTTGGTGTGCCGTGCGAAGCCATAGGCGCTCTCATAGAGATAGGCGCTGCAACGCGGGAAGAGCACATCGTTCCGGCCGTAGGTATCTTCAAAAATATAGAGCATCGCCCGCTCGCGCGGCGGCGCCGACCAGAGGAACGTGCCCTTGCTGGGATTGAAGCCGTGCACCGTGCGCGTGCGCCCGCAATGCATGAATTCCTTGTAATCATGAAGATTGAAGCAGTTGAAGTCGACGCATTGCTGCCCCTCGATCTGCTGGATACGCAGAATCTGGCCCGCCCTGACTTCGATGGCCTTCCCGGTACCGGGCTCGAGCCGGATCCTGGCGACTTCCGTCCTCATTGCCGTGCGCTCCCGCCATTCGTCGTCGCCTGCTTCGCCGCAGCCTCGCGCAGCGCGAGTTGTACGAGCGCCTGCACATCGCGCTCCCCGGTCGCTGCGATCGCGCGCCCGAGTAACTCGATCTGCTGCTGATTGAGCTGAAGAACCACGCGACGGGTTGTCATTTGTGCCTACCGTTTTTGCCTCGCCACCGTGACGCTAGCACAGGATTGCATACAGTCACCCCTAAAAACACGCCACAATCCATAAAGGCTATTGCATGCAAAAACAGAACAATATCGTATGCATTTATTGTCGACAGTGCGATCCCGCACGACAATGGTGGAGGGATGGATGGGCCGTTTGCTTTCGATGGTGATGGCAGCCGCTTTCGCGGCGGGCGTCGGACATGCCGGAATGGGAGGCGCCGAAGCGCRGACTCTCAAATGGGGGTCGCCCCGCGAGATCGGCTCGCTGGACCCCTACTCCTACGGAGATACTTACGCCCTGTCGGTGCTAAACCATGTCTATGAGGGGCTGGTTCGCTACAGCGGCAAGCAGGAAATCGAACCCGCCCTCGCCACCGCCTGGACCGTCGCCTCGCCGACGCTCTGGCGCTTCACTTTGCGCCCCGGCGTCACCTTCCACGACGGCGCCCCCTTCAGCGCTGACGACGTTATCGCATCGCTGGAGCGGATCACGCATCCGACCTCGCCCATGCGGGGAGAGCTGCACGGCTACAAGAGCGCCCGAAAGGTCAACGACTCCGTCATCGAGATCGAGCTCGACAGCCCCAATCCGCTGCTTCTGAACGACCTGACCAATGTCCACATCTTCAACAAGGCGTGGCTGGTCGCGAATAACAGCCTTCTGCCCACCGATGCCGGCAAGGGCGTCGAGGGTTTCGCCACAAACAACACGAACGGCACCGGCCCGTTCAAGGTCGTCTCGCGGCGACGGGACACCCAGACAGTCTTCGTCAGGAACACTGGCTGGTGGGACAAGCCCGTCCATAATCTGGAGCGCATCGAATTCGTGCCGATTACGTCGGCGGCGACCCGCGTCGCGGCCATGCTGTCGGGCGAGATCGATTTCACAAACTCCGCTCCGCTCCAGGACCTGAGCCGTCTCGCGGCCTCGCCGGATATCAAGGTCCTGCAGGCGAACGAGGTGCGCTCGACATTCTTCGGGTTCAACTGGCGACAGCGGCTCGTGGAAAGCGATGTGCAGGACAAGAATCCGCTGCGCGACATCCGCGTCCGCGAAGCCATGTATCGCGGCATCGACGTCGCCGCGATCCAGTCGCGCGCCATGCGTGGCCTGTCTCGCACCACCGGCGCCCTTGTCGCGCCATCGATCCCGGGCTTCACGCCCGAGCTCGACCAGCGCCTGCCCTTCGACGCCGCCGAAGCACGCCGGCTTCTGACCGAGGCCGGGTATCCCAACGGCTTCTCCTTTCTGATGAACTGCGCCAGTGACGCACTCATCAACGAGGAGGAATTCTGCCAGGCCGTCGCCTCGATGTGGTCCCGCATCGGCCTGCGGCCCAATCTCAGCATCGCCCCGCGCAGCCAGCAGACGCCGAAGCGGGTTCGCGGCGAGTTCGACGTCGTCGCCTTCGGCTGGGCCAATGAGCCCACCCTGGATTCGTCCTCGCTGTTGACACAGGTGATCCACAAGAAGGACGCCGCGGCCGGCGTCTTCAACTGGGGCGAATGGGGCGATGACAGGATCGACGCCCTGAACGCCCAGGCCGCCGTCGAGAACGACGCCGCCAAGCGCACCGCCATGCTGACCGCGGCGATGAAAATCGCCAAGGATCAGCACATGTTCCTGCCAATGCATCAGCAACCCATGGCCTGGGCCGCCCGGTCGCGGATCACGTCCCTGGTGCAGAACTCGGACAACAAGCCGCGGATGTGGCTCACCGTCGTGAAGTAGAACCCGGCCCCGGTCAGCCCCGTGGCCTATCCGCCCGCACGCTGCTTCGCCATGATGCGCCGCGATCCCGATCGCGGCGCATCTCTTGTTCCAGGCCTACGCCGAGCCAGATAGAGCGGCCGTGCCCCTCCCAGGGTTCAGCGCCACCCCTTCGGATGGCGCCCAGAACCAGAACCTCCCTCCGGGCGGCTGACTTTTCGGAATGCGCCGCCTGCGGATAGCGCCTATGCGACATCTGCAGGACAGGCGCCGCCATTTTGGGTCAGTCTAGCGACGTTGCCTGCCGGTCGGCTCGCACGTTACTCACGGTGCCTCCTGATGAATAAGCACACGCCCTCAGCGGAGCTTTCGACGATGCCATTCGAGGTCGGCCAGCCCGTCCCGCGCAACGAGGACCCCGTGCTCGTGCGCGGCGAGGGCCGCTATACCGATGACGTCTCGCTGGAGGGGCAGCTCTACGCGGCCTTCGTCCGCAGCCCGCACGCGCATGGCGTCCTGCGCGGCATCGATATCTCGCAGGCCGAAGCCATGAAGGGCGTCGTCGCGATCTATCGGGGGGAGGATCTCGCGGGCCAAGGCTACGGCTTGCTGAAATGCGTTGTCGAGCATCCCAATCGGGACGGCAGCCCGATCAGGAAGCCCGCCCGCAACGCCCTGGCGACCGACAAGGTCCGCTTTGTCGGCGATCCCATCGCGATGGTCGTGGCTCGCACGGCCGTCCAGGCGCGCGATGCGGCCGAGGCCGTGCTGCTCGATATCKAGATCCTGCCCGCGGTCACGGCCAACGAGGATGCCCTCAAGCCGGACGCGCCGCAACTCTATGACGACGTCCCCGGCAATGTGGTCCTCGACTATCATTTCGGCGATGCCAGCAAGGTCGCGGCCGCTTTTGCCAGCGCCGCCCATGTCACGAAGCTGCGCATCGTCAACAGCCGCATCGTGGTGAACCCGATCGAGCCGCGTGCGGCGGTCGGAACCTATGACCGCAAGACCGGCCGCTACACGCTGCATGCGCCGAGCCAGGGCGCGTTCGGGATGCGCAACAACCTGGCCGCGGCAATGGGCGTGCCGGCGGAACGGATGCGGCTGCTCACCGGCCATGTCGGCGGCTCCTTCGGGATGAAATCCTCGGTCTTCCCCGAATATGTCGTGCTGCTGCACGCGGCCCGCCTGCTGAAGAAGCCGGTGAAATGGACCGATCAGCGCTCCGAGAGTTTTGTCTCGGACTATCATGGCCGCGACATGGTCTTCGAGGCCGAGCTGGCGCTCGACGCGCGCGGCCGGTTCCTGGCGACGCGCTTCAGCGGCATCGGCAATATGGGCGGCTATCTCTCGCCTGTCGGGCCGATGATGGCGACGACGAATATCGGCAAGAACAGCATCGGCATGTACCGCACGCCGCTCGTCGAGGTGCAGACCAAATGCGTCGTCACCAACACGGCACCGATCGGCGCCTATCGCGGCGCCGGGCGCCCCGAAGGCAATTACTTCATGGAGCGGCTGATCGATGCGGCCGCCGTGGAAATGGGGATCGACAAGACCGTCCTGCGGCGGCGCAACCTCGTCGCTCCGCAGCAACTGCCCTGGGCGACGCCGGTCGGGACGCTGTATGACAGCGGCGATTTCCCGGCCCTGTTCGCAGAAGCGCTCAAGGCGGCCGACTGGAAGGGCTACGGGGCGCGGCAGCGCCAGAGCCGGAAGGCCGGCAAGCTCCGCGGCCGCGGCATCGGCTGCTATCTCGAGGTCACCGCGCCGCCAAGCAATGAAATGGCCGGCCTCCATTTCGAAGCCGATGGCAGCGTGACCATCGTCACCGGCACGCTCGATTACGGACAGGGCCACTGGACGCCCTTCGCCCAGGTGCTGACGAGCAAGCTCGGCGTGCCCTTCGACAAGATCCGACTCGTCCAGGGCGACAGCGACCGGCTGATCGCGGGCGGCGGCACCGGCGGCTCCAAATCGATCATGGCGAGCGGGTCGGCCATCATGGAAGCGGGCGATCGCGTCATCGAGAAGGGCAAGCTCCTGGCCGCCCATTTTCTGGAAGCCGGCGTCGCCGATCTCGAGTTTGGCCGTGGCCGGTTCACGATCGCCGGGACCGACCGCGCGATCGGTATCATGGAGCTCGCGGAACGGGTGCGCATGACCCCCGACCTGCCCAAGGAGCTGCCCCGGAGCCTGGATGTCGATCATGTCTTCAAGTCGGCGCCATCGGCCTATCCCAATGGCTGTCATGTCGCCGAGGTCGAGATCGATCCTGAGACCGGGGAGGTCGCGGTGGTCAGCTATGTCATGGTCAATGATTTCGGCACGATCGTGAACCCGTTGATCGTCGCGGGGCAGCTGCATGGCGGCGTCGCGCAGGGCATCGGCCAGGCGCTCTACGAGATGACCGCCTATGACGAGRCCGGCCAGCTCATGACGGGGTCCTATATGGACTACGCGATGCCGCGCGCTGCCGACCTGCCCTTCTTCTCATTCGCCAGTCAGGGCAGCCCGACCGCGACCAATCCCGTCGGCGCGAAAGGCTGCGGCGAGGCCGGCTGCGCGGGCTCGCTGCCCTCGGTGATGAACGCGCTCGTCGATGCGCTCTCGCCCTATGGCGTGCGGCATGTCGACATGCCGGCGACGCCACAGGCGATCTGGCGGATGATTCACGGGGGGAAGTGAGAGATCATTTCGGCAGGGGGCCCGCCCCGAGCTGCTGCGCATATTGGTCGAAATGAACCTGCACATGCTGGAGGCGCTGATCGGCGAAGGGGCGTGCGGCTGCCGCGTCACGGGCTTCACCCGGGGCCATTCCGAAGCGCGCGCGGAAGGCGCGGTGAAACTGGGCGCTGTTGGAGAAGCCCTGTTCATGCGCGATCTGCGTGATCGAGCGTGATGGCGCGGCGGGACTGGCCAACTCGCGGAACGAGGCGTCGAGCCGCTTCTCGCGGATGATCGTGGCGACACCGCCATCGCCGGCAAACATCCGGTAGAGATGCGCGCGCGAGACCCGGAAGCGGGAAGTCAGCACGGCCGGGTTGAGGCCGGGATCCGACAGATTGGCCTCGATGAAYGCCAGGATGCGCTGACGCAGGACGTTTCCCAGCACGGGGTCCTGAAGAGCGATCCCCGGCGCGTGACGAGCGAGGCCCGAGGCGATGAGGAAGATCGCCGATTCCTCGATCGCCCGCAGGTCGTCGTCGCTCATCACGGGCGAGACATGGGACAGGCTGACGATGAAGTCGCTCAGGAGGCGCGTGATCGGATCTCCGGTCCTGAGCACCAGGCCATGCAGGTTGCGCCCCCCCGCCACCCGGTCGACCCGCTCCCGCGGCAGGACCAGCGACAGCGTGGAGCCGGTCCGGACCCTGCTCCTGAAGGTCCGGGCGAGGTCGAAGACGCAGATATCGCCAGGGCCGACCGATATCGCCTCCCCCTCGCAATCGGCCTCGAGTGTGCCGGCGACGAAGAGCTGGACGAAGTACTGATCCAGCCCGCCCTGCAGGATGGTGCGCCGGTCCCGGCTGTATTGCTGCTGGTTGAAGCTGGTCGGACCGATCAGCAGTGCGCCCAGYGCCCGCGAGCGGATCGAGCCCTCAAGCACAGCTCCGCGATCGTCGGGATGCGCCGTCGTCTCGAAGAACGGGCGGGAGATCTCGCGCCAGAGATCGCTGCGCAGGTCAGGCTCGACCATGTCGGTCGACAGGACGAGCTCTTCCGCCGCCACCGGAGCAGTCGCCCCCCGGGCCTGCCGCATCGCTCGCTCTCCCCCGCCAAGATCGGAACTTGCCCCGCACGTTCGGAACCTGCCCGATCACTCCTAGGGTGATTTGCCTGGTGGAACCAATGCCGCCGACGCAGGGGCATAGGCCGTCCCAGGACGAGACGACGTCCGGACGATTGAGACGCAGCGTCATCACAAATGAGACGCAGCGCTACAGGCGGGCGCTCGCGAATATGCGATCCTGGCAGCGCGGCGGCACTGCTGGGGGGCATGTTGCGCAGCCTTGCGGCTGCGTGCGCCGCCTTCGGCACCTGACAGCAACGCCCCCGACATCACAGCGCTCCGGGGGATGAGGCCCCCGGCTTCGGAGTGGCCTATGCCTATCGAATTGACCATCCAGCCATCGGGAATCATGTCTGGACATTCCGCATTGCCGGGGCTCAAGCGGAGTGCCAGCGCAACGGCGATCATTCTCGCGCTGACGGCGGCCTCGGCGGCTTCGGCAGCGGATTATCACTACGTTGCGTCCAGCGACGCCCTGTGGGGTCAGTTTGGAGGCACCCAGTGGGGCGTCGGCATACCAGGCCCCAACGACCGGGCGATCTTCGACCTGGCGGGAACCGGATCCACCTACACCTGGGGCAGCGCACGCAGTGTCGGACAGATCGTGTTCCTGGCTCCCTATACCGGGTTTGGCTTCGTCAATACCCCAGTGTCGACGAACGGTCTCGTCAGTATCGGCGGTATCGACGGGCTGGGCGTGGTCAGCCAGGTCAATCAGGCGATCACGCTCAGCGAGAGGATTACGCTGACAGGCAGCCAGGAATGGCGGATCGACAGCCAGAGCGGCAGCATCAGCCAGCTTTCCAAATCCGGGGCGGCCGCCCTCAATCTCGGCGCGCAGACCCTGACGCTGAACCCGGTGCAGAGCGGCAATGCCTTCTACCTGAACAACCCGATCTCCGGCACGGGCGGCCTCGTCGTGACCGGCGCCGGCACGGTCTATCTCATCGCAGCCAACACCTATTCTGGCGGGACGGTCCTCAACGGCGGCACGCTGTCGATGTCCTCGGACGCCAATCTCGGCAGTGTCGCGGGAGCACTGTCCATCAATGGTGGCGTGCTGCAGATCACCGGCACCGGCTTCAACAGCACCGGGCGCACCATCAACTGGGGCGCCAATGGCGGCGGCTTCGACATCGCCGATGCCAGCAACAATTTTGCCGTCGGCCAGGCGCTCGGTGGCGGGCCACTCACCAARCTCGGGGCCGGCTCGCTGACGCTGACCGGAGCCAACAGCTTTACGGGCGCGACGACGATCCAGTCGGGCAGGCTCGCCCTCACCGGTGCGGGCAGCATCGCCGCGTCCAGCGGCGTGCGCAACAACGGCGTGTTCGACATCTCCGGAACCGCGGCCGGCGCCTCGATCAGGACGCTTTCGGGCAGCGGCGTGGTCGCGACCGGGGCGCAGACTCTGACCCTGACCGCCGCCGCCGACACGTTCGCCGGCCGCTTCGAGGGAACGGGAGCGCTGGTTCTCGCCGCTGGCCACGCAAACCTCACGGGCGACAGCTCGGGCTTCGGCGGCGCCACCACGATCCAGGCAGGCGCGCTCTCGGTGAATGGCATCCTCGGCGGCACGCTGGCGGTGCAGGGCGGCCGGCTGCAGGGCATCGGCACGGTCGGCACCACGATGAACGCAGCCGGCGGCACGATCGCGCCCGGTAACTCGATCGGCACGCTGACCATCAATKGCAATTATCGCGGCAATGGCGGCAGGCTCGAGATCGAGACGGTGCTCGGCGGCGATGCCTCGCCTTCCGACCGGCTGGTCATCACCGGCAGCAGCGCCGGATCGACGCTGGTCAACGTGCTGAACCAGGGCGGGACTGGCGCACCGACCGTCGAGGGCATCAAGATCGTCGATGTCGGCGGCGCCTCGAATGGCAGCTTCACCCTCGCCAATGGCGACTATGCCTTCCAGGGGCAGCCCGCCCTGATTGCAGGCGCCTACGCCTATACGCTGCAGCACAACGGCGTCAGCACGCCCAACGACGGCGATTGGTATCTGCGCTCGGCCTATGTCCCGCCGGCAGCCGCGGCGGCGCCAGTCGGCAGCCCGGCGCGCACCGTGCCGATCCTGCAGCCCGGCGTGCCGGTCTACGAGGCCTATGGCCAGGTGCTGCAAAGCCTGAACGGCCTGCCGACGCTGCGCCAGCGCGTCGGCGACCGCATGCATGGCGACGGCACGGCCCCGGCGGGTACGCCCGAGAGCCAGGCGATCTGGGCCCGGATCGAGGGCGCCCATAGCCGGATCACGCCCAGGCTCTCGACCAGCGGCACCTCCTACGAGATCGACAGCTGGCGGCTCCAGGCCGGGCTCGAGGGACAGCTTCTGGCGAACGGCGCCGGCACGCTGGTCGGCGGCCTGACCGCGCATCACGGCGGGGCCACGGCCGATATCGCCTCGGTCTTCGGCCGCGGCAAGATTGCGACCAGCGGCACCGGCTTTGGCGGCACGCTGACCTGGTATGGCGAGAGCGGGCTCTATGCCGATGCCCAGGCCCAGGCGAGCTGGTTCGACAGCGATCTCAGCTCGACCACGCTCGGGCGCCGGCTCGCCGACGGCACGGGCGGGTTCGGCTATGCCTTCGGCCTGGAGCTCGGCCAGCGGATCGCGCTGAACGGCGCCTGGTCGCTGACGCCGCAGGCGCAACTGATCTATTCCAGGGTCACTGGCGACAGCTTTACCGATCCGTTCGGCGCCCGCGTCTCGCTCGGGGATGGCGACAGCCTGAAGGGCCGCCTCGGGCTCGCGGCGGACTATCGCAGCATCTGGCGCGACAGCGCCGGACAGCTCGTCAGCACCACGCTCTACGGCATCGCCAACCTCTCCTACGAGTTCCTCGACGACACCACGGCCAGCGTCGCCGGCACGCGCTTCAGCAGCGCCGAGGAGCGGCTCTGGGGCGGGGTCGGCCTCGGCGCGAAATATGATTGGGGCCGCTACTCGCTCTATGGCGAAGCCTCCGTCAGGACGAGCCTCGCCCAGTTCGCCGACAGCCACGAACTCAGCGGACGCGCCGGCTTCCGCATGAGCTGGTGAGCCCTCCCCTGAACTAAACGAACCCGAGAGGAGGACCCATGCGTCTTCGTGCATCGTCCCCATGGCACCACGCCAAGCGCGCCGCAGCCGCCACACTGGTCGCGGCGATGCTGGCGACACCCCAGTCCGTGCTCGCCTGCACGAGCTTCCTGATCCGGACGACCGATGACGGCGCCGTCTATGGCCGCACCATGGAGTTCGGGTTCGAGCTCGAGTCGCGCGCGATGGTGATCCCGCGCAACTACAAGCTGGCTTCGACCGGGCCGGGCGGAAAACCGGCGATGAGCTGGACCGGCAAATATGCGGCCGTCGGGCTCAATGCGCTCGGCGTCTTCGCCCTGGTCGACGGCATGAACGAGAAGGGCCTCTCCGGCGGCATTCTCTATTTCCCGGATTATGCCGGCTACGCCGACCCGGCGAAGACCGACCCGGCCAAATCCCTCGCGCCATGGGACCTGCTCACCTGGGCTCTGACCAGTTTCGCGACGGTCGCAGAGGTCAAGGCGGCGATCGGCGACGTCGCCGTCATCCATGTCGTGCAGGAGGCGATGAAGATCGCGCCGCCAGTGCATTACACCTTGCACGATGCCTCCGGGGCCTCGCTGGTGATCGAGCCGGTCGATGGCAAGCTCAAGGTCTATGACAACCCGCTCGGCGTGATGACCAACGCGCCATCCTTCGACTGGCACCTCACCAATCTCAGGAATTATGTGAAGCTGTCGCCCGTCAACGCGCCGCCGCTGAAGGTCGGCGAGCAGTCCTTCGCGCCGCTCGGCCAGGGCTCGGGCATGCTCGGCATTCCCGGAGATCCGACGCCGCCATCGCGTTTCCTGCGGGCGCTCGGCTATACGATGTCCGTCGAACGCAAGCCGAGCGGCCCGGAAAGCGTCCGGCTGGCAGAGCATATCGTCAATAATTTCGATATTCCGAAGGGCTGGATCAGGCTGCAAGACAAGGGCCAGGGAGACAAGCCCAGGGAGCCGCTGGAATACACGCAATGGTCGAAGGTGGCCGACCTCGTGAACCGGGTCTACTA